>CACIGO010000013.1:0-24388 GCA_902586225.1 uncultured Pelagibacteraceae bacterium | reverse complement strand
TAGAATTTGCGAGATTGTATGGTTTTCAAGTAGACTTTCAAAGGGATATTTGGAAAAATGATAGTTTTCAAATTATATATGAAGAATATGTCAACGAAAATAATAAAATAGTAGACACGGGTGAAATAATATTTGCTAATCTCAATTTACAAGATACAGATTTACAGCTTTATAAACACGAATATAAAAAAGACAAAGTTGATTATTTTGATGAAAATGGAAAGAGCATAAAAAAAACATTAATGAAAACTCCTATTAATGGAGCCAGGCTATCATCATCTTATGGAAAAAGAAAACATCCTATTTTAGGTTACACAAAAATGCATTTAGGTACTGATTTTGCGGCTCCTACTGGAACACCTATCATGGCATCAGGAGATGGAAAAGTTACTAAAGCTGGATGGTGTGGGGGTGGTGGAAATTGTGTTAAAATTAAACACAATACAACATATCAAACTGTTTATGCACATATGTCAAAATTTGGTAGAGGGATAAAAAAGGGAGTGAGAGTCAAGCAGGGACAAATAATTGGATATGTGGGATCAACTGGTTTGTCAACAGGTCCCCATCTACATTATGAAGTAATTAAAAATGGAAAAAAAATAAATTCACAAAAGCTTAAGTTGCCATCTGGTAAAATTCTCAAAGGTGAAGAAAGAAAAAAATTTGAGGTTGACAAAATAAAAATAGATGTTTTGAAATCAAATCTAATTGCAAATATTAATTAGTTTACTTCGCTGGCATCTTTGTATGATGTTTTTGCTTCCTCATTATTTTTCTTGAAGTCTTGTTCTATTACATTATCTTTTTCTTTTTCATTTTTATTAAGTTCTTGCATACTTAAAATTCTAGAAAAATGGTCCGCATGCTGTAGATAATTTTCTGATAATATTTTATCGCCAGACGAAAGTGCTTCTCTAGCAAGGTTATTATATTTTTCTACTAATTTTGCCGCGTTTTGATTGTTTCTATTAGGATTTCTATGTCTAAATTCAGTATTGGAACCAAAATCACCTAGATTTTTATGACCGTTACCCAATCTTTTTCTATAGCTTCTATCGCCATTTGATTTAAAACGATTTTTTCTATTATTATTACGATAGTTATTCATTAAAATAATTTTGTGGAAACTATAACTCTTGGGCAAGATCTTAAATCTTTACATACCTTATTTATATAAAAATTATGTTTCATTAAGAAGTTTTTTACTTTATTTTCTTGCTTTTCACCAATTTCAAAAATTAACTTTCCGTTCTTTTTTAACAATTTTTTACTTTTTATGATTAAATTTTTTATAATTTTTAATCCGTCAACACCTGCTATTAAAGCTATTTTTGGCTCAAATTGTTTAACATTATCCTCTAATCTCTTAAATTCGATTTTATTAATATACGGTGGATTAGAAACAATTAAATCATATTTACTATGATTAAATTTGTCAATATCGATATTTTTGAATTTAATTTTATTTTCTAAGTGATGCATTATTGCATTAGTTTTTGCAATATTTAATGCATTTTTACATATATCAAGTGCTGTTCCTTTGCAATTTAGTCTTTCTTTAATTATTGACAAGAGAATACAACCAGATCCAGTTCCCACATCCAATATATTTTTCGATGATTTAGTTTCTATTACATTTAATATTTCTTCTACTATGATCTCTGTCTCTGGTCGCGGAATTAAAACATTTTTGCTTACATAAAATTTGCTGTTCCAAAATTCCTTTTTTTTAAGAATATAAGCAATAGGTTCTTTTTTTATTCTCCTTTGTAGAAGTTTTTTATAGTCGTAATATTTTTTTTTTTTTATTATTTGATCTAAATTTATCAATAAACTCTCTCGAGATAAATTTTGAATATTTGCTAAAAGTAATTCGGAATCAATATTATAACTAGATATTTTGTTTTTTTTTAGAAATTTTATTCCATAATCTAAAGCTTTTAAATTATTCATTAATTAATTTTATTTAGTTGTTCTTGTTGAGCTTGTAAGCTTAAATTTTCAATCATTTGATCAAAGATCTCCCCCTCCATAAACTCTTCTAATTTATGTAGAGTTAAGTTAATTCTATGATCTGTTACTCTGCCTTGTGGGAAATTATATGTTCTAATTCTTTCAGATCTATCACCTGTGCCAATTTTACTTTTTCTATCTTTGGATCTTTCTTGATCAATCTTTTGTCGTTCATAATCATAAATTCGAGACTTTAATATTTTCAATCCTTTTTCTTTATTTCTTATTTGTGATTTTTCATCTTGTTGACTTACTACGATTCCAGTCGGAAGGTGAGTTATTCTCACTGCAGAGTCTGTTGTATTTACGCTTTGACCACCAGGTCCACTGCTTCTAAAAACATCAATTCTTAGATCTTTTTCTTCTAATTTAATATCTAAATCTTCTGCCTCTGGTAAAACTGCAACTGTAGCTGCTGACGTATGTACTCTTCCCTGAGTTTCGGTATCTGGAACACGTTGAACTCTATGTACACCACTTTCATATTTTAATGAGGAATAGATATTTTTTCCTTTTATCAAAGATATTACCTCTTTGAGTCCGCCAGCTTCACTTTTAGAAATTGAAATAATTTCAATATTCCAATTTTTTTTTTGACTAATTTTTTCGTACATTTTATACAAATCTGAAGCAAAGAGACTTGCTTCAAGACCACCAGTTCCTGCTCTAATTTCAATAATTGCATTTTTACTGTCAGCAACATCTTTAGGTAATAAAAATAATTTTATTTTTTTTTCGTTAATTTCATAATTAGCTTTTAAATTTTCAAGTTCGTTATTTGCAAACTCTTTCATTTCAGGATCAGAGTTTTTATCATTTATTATAGTATTTAAATCATCAGTATCTTTTTTATAACTCAAATACTCTTTCGCATATTTAATGATATCATTTAAATCTGAATACTCTTTTGAAATTTCGGCGAACTTTTTTTTATTAACTTGACCTGAAGATAGCTCTTTCTCAAGTTCAAGATGTCTATTAATTAGATATTGGACTTTATCCTGTGGTAGCATTAATTTATTTTTTATAAGTTTGAGGCTTTTTCCTCAACTAAAGTAACAATTTTATCTATCATATTATTTGTCATTACTTTTTCTTTTTCTATACCATTTAAATACAACATGTGGTTATCTTTTCCACCGCCAGTAATTCCTATTTCTGTTTGTTTTGCTTCTCCGGGTCCATTAACGACACATCCTATTATCGATAGAGTTATTGGTTTTTTTATATGAGATAATCTCTTTTCTAATTTTTTTACAGTTTCAATAACTTGGAAAGCTTGTCTTGCACACGAAGGGCAAGAAATAATCTTTACACCTCTATTTCTTAAGTTTAATGATTTTAAAATTTCATTTCCAACATTTATTTCTTCAACAGGATCATCTGAAAGTGAGACTCGTATAGTATCTCCAATTCCATTTAATAGTAAACTTCCAAATCCTATGGATGTCTTAATGCTTCCTGGCAGGTAACTTCCTGCCTCAGTAATTCCTAAGTGAAGTGGGTAATCAGTTTTGTCTGATAATAATTTATATGCAGCAATTGACAAAAATACATCTGATGATTTTACACTAATTTTAAAATTTGAGAAATCCATATCCTCTATAATTCTTATATTTCTCATAGCACTTTCAACTAAAGCCTCGGGACAAGGTTCTTTATATTTTTCTAGAATATCTTTTTCAAGCGATCCAGCATTCACTCCAATTCTAATCGAACAGTTATTATTTTTTGCAGCGGAAATAACTTCTGCAACTCTATTTTTATCTCCGATATTTCCAGGATTTATTCTAAGACAATCCGCACCGCTTTCTGCAGCTTCAATTGCTCTCTTATAATGAAAATGTATATCTGCAACTATAGGTACATCCACATGTTTAATTATTGTTTTTAAAGCTTCAGTTGATTTACTATCAGGACATGAAACTCTCACAATATCTGCACCAGCTTCAGTAACTTTATGAATTTGTTCTATCGTTGATTTATGATCAGTTGTCAACGTATTGGTCATTGTCTGAACAGTAATTGGATTATTTCCACCAACTTTAACTTTACCAACATTGATCTCTTTAGTCTTTTTTCTATTAATTTTTCTAAATGGTCTGATTTCAGATGTCATTTGTCTAATTTAAATTCTTTATGTAAACATTCTACTGCTTTTGAAGCATTTGTTCTTTTTATTAAAACTGATATTTTAATCTCTGAAGTTGAAATAACCTGTATATTTATGTTTTTTCGTGCAAGTGCTTGAAACATTCTAAATGTCACTCCTGGAGTAGTAATCATTCCAACACCTATTATTGATACCTTTGATACATTCTTATCAAATATTAATTTTTTGAAAATAATATTTTTATTTTTGTTTATAATTTTTTTTGTTTTATTCAAATCATTCGACTTTATCGTAAATGTAAGATCTGTTTGCTTGCCATCAGAAGATATATTTTGAACTACCATGTCTACATTTATCGAATTTTCTGAAAGCGGTTTAAATATTGATGCTGCTATACCCGGTCTGTCCTTAACTCCTAATAAAGTAACTTTTGAATCATTGTCTGTAGAAGAGATCCCTGTTACAATTTTATTATTAATAATGTTTTTTCGTTTAGTTATTAATGTACCTGATTTGTTTTTAAATGATGATTTTACCTCAATATTAATCCTATTTAGCCTTGCATCCTGTATTGAGTCTGCTTGCATTACTTTTGATCCTAATGAAGCCATTTCTAACATTTCTTCATAAGATATATTTTTAATTTTTTTCGCTGAATTTAGTTTATTTGGATCAGTCGTATATACTCCTTCAACATCAGTATATATTACACATCGTTCAGCTTTAAAAAACTTTGCTACCATAATTGCGCTTGAGTCAGAACCGCCCCTGCCAATAGTTGTAATATTTAAATTTTTATCCACACCCTGAAATCCAGCAATAATAGGAATTCCTCCAGATTTTAAAAATTTTAAAATTTTAGTTTTATTTATGTATTTAATTCTTGAATATTTGTGTTTTCCCTCTGTCAAAATTGGTATTTGCCAAGCCATCCAAGATCTAGCATTGTTACCATTCGCAATTAGATGACCAGCTAACAATGAACAAGAAATCTGCTCACCAGCAGAAACAAGCGTATCATATTCGTTATCAGGAAAATTTTCACTGATATTTTTTGACATATTTATCAACTTATTAGTAGTACCACTCATTGCAGATGACAAAACAATTACCCTATATTTGTTTGAGTAAGATTTAATTATTTTAGATACTTGTTTAATTCTTTGAATTGATCCAACCGAAGTACCTCCAAATTTTAATACAATAATTTTCATTGGTAGTTTTATTTACAAGCTTAATAATATTGATAAAATACATCTTATTTATAATGTCAATAAAGAATGAACAATAATACTATAAACAAAGAAGAAGTCGAAAAATTTAACAAAATTGCAGAAGAATGGTGGAATCCTAAAGGAAAATTTAAACCACTTCACAAATTTAATCCGATTAGAATAGAGTATATAAAAAACAATATTATCACAGATTTTAATATTTCATCAAATGACAAACCACTAAAAGGAATTAGTATTCTTGATATTGGATGTGGAGGAGGTTTATTATCTGAACCTTTGGCAAGACTTGGAGCAGAAGTTGTGGGCATTGATGCGTCCAAAAAAAATATTGATATTGCAAAACATCATTTAAAAAAAAGTAATTTAAAAATTGAATATTACGATAAATCCCCAGAGAATTTTAATTATAAAAAAAAATTTGATGTGATTCTTAATATGGAAATTGTTGAACATGTTGAAAATATTCCTAAATTTATAAATCAAAGCACAAAATTTTTAAAAAATGATGGAATAATGTTTATTGCGACCTTAAACCAAACATTAAAATCTTATATATTCGCAATAATAGGAGCTGAGTATATTTTAAGATGGCTTCCAATCGGGACTCATGATTGGAGTAAATTTGTAAAACCTGAAAATTTAGAAAATATCTGCAAAAAAAATTCACTTGTTTTAAAAAGAATAGATGGAGTTAAATTTAATCCACTTTTAGATAAATGGAAACTTTCAAATGACAAATCTGTAAATTATATAACAAAATACAAAAAGGATTAATTTTCCTTATCTTCAATCCATGGAATAGTAGTTGTCTCTATGCCTTCTTCTTTTAGTTCCTTAACATCTTCAATTGATGCTTTCCCAAAAATATTTTTTTTATCTTTATTTTTATTATAATGAATAGATCTCGCCTCATAAGCAAAATTTTCTCCAACGTATTCAAAATTTTCTTTTATAAATTTTTGATATTCTCTTAATTTTTTTTTAACGCTTTTATTATTTTTATAGGCTTTA
This sequence comes from uncultured Pelagibacteraceae bacterium, assembly GCA_902586225.1. Classification (GTDB taxonomy): domain Bacteria; phylum Pseudomonadota; class Alphaproteobacteria; order Pelagibacterales; family Pelagibacteraceae; genus Pelagibacter. The sequence goes on along the minus strand of CACIGO010000013.1, from coordinate 18,013 downwards.
TCTTGTTTAAAGTTAGAATTAGCTAAGTTTGGTTTCATCAAGGACTTTTCAATTTCTTGAGAATTACAGTACTGACAATTAAGAAGTCTTAGTTTTTTTAATTTATCGAATTCTTTCGAACTAGCAAACCAGCTCTCAAACTCAAACTTGCAACTTTTACAATTTAATAGATATTTTATCATTAAAATTAATTAATTATATTTTGCAAGATTTCAATACCTAAGATCTGTAATCTGAATTAATTTCGATATATTCCTTAGTTAGATCCATAGTGTATGCTGTAAAATTTTTACTTCCGATAGATAGATCAATTGTTATCTCTATATTTTCATTTTTCATGTAATCACTTAAAATATTTTCATCATAATTTTTATGTAATTTGCCATCTTTAAGGATCATATTAGATCCCATTAATATTGATAATTTTTCTTGTTTAACAGTTGCACCACTTTTTCCGATTGCCATTGCTATTCTTCCCCAATTAGGATCTTCTCCAAAGATAGCTGTTTTAACTAATGGTGAGTTGGCTATTGAGAAGCAAATATTTTTTGCTTCTTTCTCAGTTTTGCTATTAAGGCAATTGATAGTAACAAATTTTGTTGCTCCCTCTCCATCGCTGGCAACTCTTTTTGCCAAGTTTAGCATGACCTGATGAACACTTTTAATGAATTGTTTTAATTTTGGATCTTTAAAACTTTTTATCTCTTTATTATTAGCTTTACCCGTTGAAAACATTGAAACCATGTCATTTGTACTAGTATCTCCATCACATGTTATAGCATTAAAAGTAGTCTTAACATTATAATTAAGTATCTGTTTTAAAATTGATGAAGAAATATTGGCATCAGTAAAAATAAATCCTAAGGTTGTTGCCATGTTTGGAAAGATCATTCCTGATCCTTTTGCAATGCCATATATTTTTACATTGGAGCCGCCTATTTTACATTCTGCCATAGATAATTTTGGTTTAGTATCTGTTGTCATGATGCCAAGAGCAGCTTTAATCCAAATTAGTTTATTTTGATTATATTTTATTTTATGAACTAAGTGTTTAATGTTATTTAAAATTACATTTTCAGGAAATTTTTCACCAATAGTTCCGGTGCAAGCAAATAGTATTTGGTTTGGTTTAATTTCTCTTGGTTTTTCTTCATCTTCAATTTGCTTTGACGCTAATAATTTTGACAAATTTAAGGATATTTTTTTTAAAGAATTATAGCCATCATTCCCCGTCAAGGCATTTGCATTTCTTGTATTAATTAAAATACCAAAGATTTTTTTTTCTTTTATTTTTTTATTCCATTTTATATTTTCAGAGACTAAACTAGATTGTGTAAATGCATTAGCATAATTTGCACCCTCTCTAAAATAAAATAAAACTAAGTCATCTCTTTTTTTATCATAAAGACCGCAGCTAATTGTAGAGATAGACACTCCATCAATATGCTCAAGATCTTGAAAATGTCCTATTTTAGAGTCCTTGTGTTTCTTATCAAAAAAGTTGTTTATACCAAAATCCATGCTATTTAATTTTTTAAATAAATAACTATATAATTTATTATTATTAAAACATCAAAAATATGCTTAATCCCTTAAACATTATTAGTAAATTTATAAAAAGTAGTAATCAAAAAGAATTAGACAGAATTCACAAGATTGTAAAAGAGATTAATCTTCAAGAAAGTAACGTTAGCAAATTTGAAGATAAAAAATTTCCTGAAAGAACCAATGAATTTATCTCCAGATTAAAAGAAGGAGAGAAATTAAATAATATCTTGCCAGAGGCATTTGCATTAGTAAGAGAAGCTTCGAAAAGAATTAATAACGAGAGACATTTCGATGTTCAGCTAATAGGTGGTATTGCATTACATGAAAGCAAGATTGCTGAAATGAAAACGGGTGAGGGCAAAACACTTACTATTGTTCTTGCAGCATACCTTAACGCTTTAGAAAAAAAAGGTGTTCATATTGTTACCGTAAATGATTACTTAGCAAAAAGAGACAGTATAAATATGGGTAAAATATACGATTTTTTAGGTTTAAGTTGTGGATATATAAACTCAGATCAATCAGATGAAGAGCGTAAAGAAAATTATAGCAAAGATATTACTTATGCAACAAACAGTGAATTAGGTTTTGATTTTTTAAGAGACAACATGAAATTTTCAAAAAATGAAATGGTCTTGAGAAAGCATAATTTTGCAATAGTTGATGAGATTGATTCTTGTTTAATAGATGAGGCAAGAACTCCTTTGGTTATTTCTGGCGCAGCAGAGGATAAAACTATGCAATATATTGCTGTAGATAAATTAATTAAAAATTTGAAGAATACAGACTTTGATCTAGATGAAAAAGAAAAGAATATACTCTTAACAAATGATGGAATAGATAATATTGAAAAAATATTTTCTGATGCGGGTATTTTGAAAAATAATAACTTTTATGATCCTGAAAATTTACATTTAGTTCATCATGTGAACCAGGCTTTGAGAGCAAACCATTTATTTGAGAACGGGAGAGATTATATTGTTAAGGATAATGAAATAATAATTATTGATGAACAGACTGGTAGACAATTACCTGGTAGAAGATTTGGAGATGGACTTCATCAAAGTTTAGAAGCTAAAGAAAAAATAGAGGTTAAAGCTGAAAATCAAACATTAGCTTCAATAACTTATCAAAATTTTTTTAAGCTATATAAGAAACTTGCTGGTTGTACAGGCACAGCGCAAACAGAGTCTGCAGAATTTTTTGAAATTTATAACTTGCCAGTGTTACAAATACCAACAAACAAAGATATGATAAGAAAAGATTTAAATGATCAAATCTTTAGAACAAGTTTAGAAAAAGACAGCGCAATTATAGAAAAAATAAAAGAATGTAATAAAATTGGACAACCGCTGTTGGTTTTTACATCTAGCATAAATAAATCTGAGCATTACTCGAATTTGTTAGAAAAGGAAAAGATAAATCATATTGTTTTAAATGCTAAAAACCATGAGAAAGAGGCAGAAATTATCGCAAATGCAGGCAAAATAAATTCCATAATTATTACAACAAGTATATCAGGCAGGGGTGTTGATATTAAGTTAGGTGGACAAGACCAATCTGAAAAAGAGGAAGTAAAAAGAAAAGGTGGCTTATTTGTCATTGGTACAGAAAGAATGGAAAGTAGAAGAGTTGATAATCAAGCTAGAGGTAGATCAGGGAGACAGGGAGACGAAGGAAGTTCAATATTTTTTGTAAGTTTAGAAGATGATTTGATGAGATTGTTTGGTTCGGAGACGATGAATTCAATGCTAGAAAAGCTTGGACTAAAAGACGGAGAAAGTATTGACCATCCATGGATAAATAAAGCAATTGAAAGAGCCCAGCAAAAAGTTGAGGCAAGAAACTTTGATATAAGAAAAACACTCATTAAATTTGATAATGTCTTAAATGATCAAAGACACGTAATTTTTGAACAACGAAAAAATGTGATAGACGGAAAAGAAAAAGAGAGTTACTCGGATATTTTTCTTGAAGAAGTTTTAGAAAATTTAAAAAGACAAAAAATATTATTTGAAAAATCACCTAACTCTAAAGATTTTCCAAATGCTTTAAAGCAGACTTTAGGTAAATCAATAACTGAAGAAGAATTGGGTAAAATTCTAAATTCAGATCTAAAAACAATGGAAAATATCATTAAGAATAAATTTATAAATAACAGAAATGAAAGGAATAAATTATTAGGTGTTGAGCAAGGAAACGAAATTGAAAAAAGAATATTGGTACAAATTATAGACCAAAATTGGAAGTCCCATATTCAATACCTAGAACAATTAAGACAAGTAATTGGTTTAAGATCCTATGGACAAAGAGATCCTTTAGTGGAGTATAAAAAGGAAGCATTTTTACTATTTGAAAATTTATTGGCCAAATTAAAAACTGATCTTGTCACAATGCTTTTAAATTTAAAAATAATACAAAAAGAAGAGGAAGATAATTCTCAAAACAAAGTGAGAGAAAACTTAAAATCTATTGCAAAAAGTAAAATTGGAAGAAATGAACCTTGTCCATGTGGATCTGGGAAAAAATATAAACACTGCTGCGGTGCCTTGTAAATTAAAAAATAATTATTAATAAAATTAATAATAGAAGAATTGATGTAATTGAAATAAATAATTTTTTATTCAAATTAATATTTGAAATCAAATTTTGAAGTTGATTATGTTTAATTGTAAGTTTATCTTGATACGCTGTATTAGTACTGAAACCTTTATTCCGTCCGATATCTAAAAACTTATTCTTTCTTTGATTTAATATTTCTTGCTCATTTAATGTAAGAAATTTACTTAAGTTTCTATCAATAGCGTTACGCATATTGTCTAAAACAAGATCTTTATCTCGATGTGCACCCCCTAAAGGTTCGGGTATTATTTCATCAATTATTTCTAGTTTTAAAAGATCTTTCGCTGACAGCTTCATTGCTTTTGCAGCTTCTAAAGTCTTTGTTGGATCTCGCCAAAGTATAGTTGCGCATCCCTCTGGAGATATTACTGAATATATTGCATTCTCTAGCATCAATACTTTACTTGAGGAAGCTAGTGCAATCGCACCACCAGAACCCCCTTCACCTATAATAATAGATAAAGTAGGAACAGTTAGTTGCATAGAGCATTCAATTGACTTTGCAATTGCTTCGGCTTGTCCTCTTTCTTCAGCTCCAACACCTGGGTAAGCACCGGGAGTATCAACAAAATTAATAATTGGTATTTTAAATTTATTAGCTAGATTCATCAATCTTATAGTTTTCCTATAGCCTTCTGGTCTCATCATCCCAAAATTTCTCTCAATCCTTGAGTCTAAATTTTCGCCTTTTTCCTGTCCTATTACTAAAACTGACTTAGAATTAAACTTACCAAAACCACATATTACCGATTTATCCTCTCCATAAAATCTGTCTCCTGAAAGTGAAATAAATTCATCAAATAAATTATCTATAAAAAATTTTGATTTAGGTCTATCCTCATGTCTTGCAACCAAAGTTGTCTGCCATGCATTAAGATTTGAATATACATCTTTAAGTTTTTTATCTATTTCATTTTGTAAATCACTAATTTTACTAGTATCAACTTCTGAAAGGCCGTCATGATTATAAGGATCTTTTAATTTATCTAATTCTGTTTCTAAGTTTTTTATATCAGTCTCAAAATTTAAATAATTTTTCATTGCTTTATTATATATAATTTTTAGGCGATAAAATGATCAAATTACAAAAATTATATTTTTTTTGGAAGAAAATAACATTTTTCTAAATAAACTGATGACATAATTTATTGATTATCATATACAAATGTTTCTAAATTTATAAAATTATGAGTAATTCATTTATCAAAATAAATACATTGTCCGTTTCTAAGAATTTAGCTGATTTTGTAAATAATGAACTTCTTCCAGGATTAGATGTTAACGAAAAAGATTTCTGGGATGGATTTGATAAAAGTATTAATGAACTTTCACCGATCAATAAAAAGCTATTAGAAACTCGGGAAACTCTTCAATCCGAAATTGATTTATGGTTAAAAAAAAATAAAAATGGAGAGTTTAATCATCAAGAGTATAAGAATTTTTTAAAAGAAATTGGATATTTAAAGGAAGAAGGAAACGATTTTAAAATAGATACGAAAAAGCTTGATATTGAGATTTCCAGTATTGCAGGTCCTCAACTTGTGGTACCAATAATGAATTCTAGATATACATTAAATGCTGCTAATGCAAGATGGGTAAGTCTTTATGATAGTTTATATGGTACAGATTTAATTGAGTCTGAAGAAACAGGCAGTCAAAAGTATGACCCTCTCAGAGGACAAGAGGTAATAAAATTTGCTCGTAATTTTCTAAATGATCATTTCCCTATCGATGAAATTCATTGGAAAGATATAAATGGATTTAAAATAGAGGGAAGTAACTTAAAAATATTAAAAGATAACAAAGAGTTTGGATTAGTTGATAAAAATAAATTTATTGGATACAGAGGAGAACCGAATAGTCCAACAACAATAATTTTAGAAAACAATAATTTAAAAATTGAGATAATAATTAACCCTAAAGCTTTCAGTGCTGTTCAGGATGCTGCGGGCATAAGTGATATAATTATAGAGTCTGCAATATCTACAATATGTGATAATGAAGATAGTGTTGCAGCGGTAGACTCAGAAGACAAAATTATATGTTACAGAAATTGGTTAGGTTTGATGAAAGGAACTTTAAAATCTGTCTTCGAAAAAGGTGGGAAAACTTTAGAAAGAAAACTCAATCCAGATAGAAGTTATATTTCAAAAGAAAATAAAAAAGAAAAATTACATGGAAGAAGCTTACTTTTAATTAGGAATGTTGGTCATCTAATGACAAATTCAGCAATTATTTTAGAAGATGGTTCTGAAGTCCCAGAAGGTATAATGGATGCATTTATTACAACTGCTGCAGCAATTCATGATTTAAAAAGAAAAGGTAACTCAAGGACCGGTTCTATATACATTGTAAAACCAAAAATGCATGGGCCTGAAGAGACTGCTTTTACAGATAAAATATTTACTAGAGTTGAGGAAGTCTTAAAACTTGAAAAAAATACTATAAAATGTGGTATTATGGATGAAGAAAGAAGAACGTCTGTAAACTTAAAAGAATGTATTAGAACATTAAAGAGTAGAGTTTTTTTTATAAATACTGGATTTTTGGATAGAACTGGGGATGAAATGCACACGTCGATGGAAGCAGGTCCAATGATAAAAAAAGGTGACATGAAAAAATCGAAGTGGATAGCTGCATACGAAGATAACAATGTTGACGTTGGTTTAAAATGTGGATTTTCAGGAGTTGCACAAATAGGTAAAGGTATGTGGGCTATGCCAGATAAAATGAAAGATATGATAGATCAAAAAATATCACATCTTGAAGCTGGTGCAAATTGCGCATGGGTTCCTTCTCCTACCGCAGCCTCTTTGCACGCGATGCATTATCATAAGTTAAACATTTTTGAAAAACATAAAAAATTAAATAATAATAAAATAAATTACATTGATGACTTGTTATCCATTCCGATAGCACACAGACCTAATTGGAGTAAAGAGGAGATAAATAACGAATTATGTAACTCAGCACAGACTATTTTAGGATATGTAGTAAGGTGGGTAGATCAGGGAATAGGATGCTCTAAAGTTCCAGATATAAATAACGTCGGATTAATGGAGGATAGAGCTACACTTAGAATATCATCACAACATATAGCTAACTGGCTACATCATGGTATTTGCTCAAATAGACAAGTTTTAGAAATTCTTAAGAAAATGGCAAAGATAGTAGACAAGCAAAATCTAGGGGATCCTGAATATCAAAACATGTCTCCAAATTACGACAAATCAATATCTTTTAAGGCAGCATGTGAATTAATTTTCCATGGTAAGTCACAACCATCGGGTTATACTGAACCACTATTGCATTTAAATAGATTGATTAAAAAAAGCTAATTTTAAATTTATAAATCTTTTCTATTTTTAAAAGCAGATATTAGTGTCCCATCATCTGAAGTTTCTATTTCTCCACCAACTGGCAAACCTTGGGCTAATTTTGAAATCTTTACATTGGTATTTTTTAAACTGTCCTGAATATAAAAAGCAGTAGTTTGCCCTTCAATAGTGGCACTGGTAGCTAAAATTACTTCATCAATTTTGTCATTTTTTATTCTTTCTATCAGAGAATTTATAAGCAAATTTTCTCTATTATTGCCGTTAGCGCTGTCAGAGATTGTGCCTCCTAAAATATGATAATAACCTTGAAAAATAGATGAACTTTCTATTGCCCATTGATCTGAAATGTTTTCAACCACACATATTTTGCTGTATTTTTTGTTTTTATCTTCACAATTATTGCAGGAATTATTATTAGATTTTAATGTTCCACAAATTTTACAACGTTCTATATTTTTAAATACATTGCCTAAGTTGTTAGCCAAAGGTTTTAGTATTTCTTGGCGATTATTTATCATTTTTAAAATTATTCTTTTTGCAGACTTTGGTCCAAGACCTGGTAACTTGGATATTAATTTAATTAAATTTTCTATTTCTGGCAGATTCTGCATTTAATTATAAAGGCCATTTAAATCCAGGCACACCCAATCCTCCAGTTGCTTTAGATATTTCTTCGGAAGTTTTTGATTTTAATTTATTTTTAGCATCATTATGTGCAGCAGTTATTAAATCCTGAATTATCTCTTTATCTTCTTTCATTACTTTATCACTTAATAAAATTTTAGTCATCTCCCCGTCACCGTTAAGTGTAATTTTAACCACATCTCCTCCTGACGACCCAATAACTTCAATATTTTTTAGTTTCTCCTGACTTTCCTTCATCTTTTTTTCTATCTCTCTAGCTTTTTCTAAAATTTTATTAAAATCAGTCATTTTTTTTTTCAATATCAATTAATTGAATATCTGGAAGTGCTTCCTGCAAATTTTTATATTCTCTTGATTTTTTATACTCTGTAATATTTATTTTTTTTTGACTATGTTTTTTCTCTTTTGTACTCATTGTACCTTTTTCCTTTGAAAAAGAAATAAGCCAACGATTTTTTGTCCAATCATACAATTTTTCAGATAAATCTTTTACAAAACTTTTATTTAGTTTATCATTAAAAGCAATTTCAATATTCATTTTTGAAAAAGATACTAAGTTTACATTATTTTCTAATTCATATTTTAATTTCATCTCTTTTTTTTTAAAACACATTTCAATTAAATCTTCCAAATTGTTGATCTGTAAAGTATTTTTTTTTTCGATTTTTTCTTCCTCTTGTTTAATATTTTTAATTTGGTTGATTGCATCTTTACTTATAGTATTTTTCATATCAACATTTTTTATAGAAGTGTTGTTTAATTCATTTTGCGGATTATTTTTTGTTATATTTTTTTTTTTTAAATAGGTTAACTGGACAAGAAACATCTCAACTAATAAATTTGGATTAGCGACAATATTTATTTCTTTTAAAGTTTTTAGAGTAAATTCCCAAAATAATAGCAAGGTGCTTGGATCTATTTCTTTTGATAAAGAAGCTATTTTTTTGTAATCACTATCATTTAATGAAAAATTATTCCCTCCGTCTTCAATGTACGATATATTCTTAACAAAATATAAAACTTCTAAGAAATCATTTAAAAATAGATTGGGTTCAACGCCAGAATTGTACAATTTTCTGTAATGATCTATTATTTTTTCTTGATCACCTAAAAAAATTATTTCTAATAATTCTATATATGAACTTTTATTGACATAGCCAAAAATCTTTTGAACATCCTCGAATGTTAAAGAATTCTTGTTGTGAGAAACAGTTGCTCTATCTAGTAAAGATAATGAATCTCTAACAGAGCCCTCTGATAATTTGACTATTAATTTAATTGCATTATCTTCAACATCCTTTTTTTCTTTTATTGTTATATTTTTTAAATAATTAAATAGTTCTTCGGACTGTATTCTTGATAAATCATATCTTTGACATCTGGATATAACAGTAATAGGAATTTTTTTTACTTCAGTAGTTGCAAAAATAAATTTTAAATACTTTGGAGGTTCTTCCAATGTTTTGAGTAATGCATTAAATGCTTGTTTGCTTAGCATATGTACTTCATCAATTATAAAAATTTTAAACTTCGCGACTGTGGGTGGATATCTAGAAAATTCTATTAGCTCCCTAACATCATCAACTCCTGTTTTACTTGCTGCGTCTATTTCTAGAACATCAATATGATTGGAATTTGCTATTGGATCACAATGATCACATTTTTTTTCACACTTGCCCTCGATTGCATTTTCACAATTCAAAGCCTTAGCTACAATTCTAGCAAATGTAGTCTTTCCAATTCCCCTGATGCCAGTGAACAAAAAAGCATTAGCTGAATTATTACTTTTAATAGAATTATAAATTGCAGTGGCAATTTCTTCATGTCCAATCAAATCATTAAATGTTTGAGGTCTATATTTTAATGCCAGAACTTGAGATTTTATTGTCATAACAGGAGACCTACCAACCTGGAAAAAACTCATTACCCTTGCTCTTTTTCAAGTCTGGGGGAGTTCATGGTGATCCCACCTGGAAGGCCTCCAAATGTATTATAACAATAATTTTTTCTAATCTACAATAAAGTTAATTATTTTTTTTCTCTGAAATTGTGAGCCTTATAAACACCTAGTACGTGCATGTCTTCACAATGAAAAGCTAATTCTTCCAAAGAATTTTTAATTTTTATTTCATCTAAATGTCCGTCAATATCACATAAAAAGAAAAACGACGAAAATGAATTTTTCTCAGGAAAACTTTGAAGCTTAGTCATATTCACTCCATTAATTGCGAATCCTGATAGAGCAGAATATAAAGCAGCAGGTTTATCTCTTAGTTTAAATAAAAAAGAGGTAATATGTTTATTTTTATCAATTTCAGGCTGTACGATATCTTTTCCCATTATTAAAAATCTCGTATAATTGTCTTTATCATCTTGAATATTCTCTTTTAAGATTTCAAGATTATATATTTTAGCACTTAGTTTTGATGCTATTGCAGCCTTGCTTTTATCTTTTGCCTCTGAAATATATTTAGTAGATCCTGCAGTATCTGCTCTTACGTTACCAGATAGATTATTTTTTTTTAAAAATTCGGAGGCTTGGCTCAATGCTTGAGCATGTGAGTATACATTTGTAATATCCTTTAATTTTGAACCCTTAATACCCATTAGATTATGATTAATTGGAAAAAAGATTTCTTCATAAATATTTAATCTGTATTTAAATATTAAATATTCTACTCCTATATTTCCTGTTGTTTTGTTTGACTCTGGTATAATTGCCCTAATGTTACTATTTTCAACTGCCCTCTCAAAACATTCATCAAAAGTTTTACAAGGTATGGTATCAATGTCTGGATACAAATATTTGGCACAACTCTCACTATAACTACCCGCAATACCTTGATAAACTATCTTCATTACATTATTTTTTAAATGATTTTATGTAATCTTCTAGATCTTTTTTTGTATCAATGCCACTAGAAAAATATTTTGCCAATATTACATTGATTTTTATATTATTATCAATAGCTCTTAGCTGCTCTAGTCTTTCTTTTGTTTCATTTTTACTTTTTTCAAATTTTACAAATTTTTTTAAAGCTGAATACCTATATAGATATATTCCAAAATGATGATAAATGAAGCCAGAGCTATTTTCTTTGATTACCCTACGAAAATTTAAAGCTTCTGTTGCTGAATTATCAGATATCTTATTTTTTGTAATAACTTTTACAATGTTTTCATTATCATAATCTTCTTTTTTCTTTATGTTGTGTGCTAATGTTGAAATATTGAAGTTATTTTCTTTTGACAATTTATTTAAGTTTCTAATATCTAAAGGATTAATCATTGGCTCATCCCCTTGGACATTCATAATAAAATCTATATCTTTTAAATCTAATTTCTGAGAAGCCTCAAATATTCTATCTGTTCCAGTTGTGTGATTTATGTCTGTCATTATAAATTTACCTCCATTTTTTTTTACTTCTGAGGCAATTTCCTTGTCACATGTTGCTACATAAACCTCTCCAATTTGGCTTTGTATAGCTTTTTCATATACATGCATAATTAGAGTTTTATTATTAATTTTTATTAATGGCTTTTGAGGGAGTCTTGTTGCCGCTAATCTTGAGGGAATTATTATAATTGAATTGCTCATATATTCATATTTTATGCGTCTTTGAGACGCAAATTTATAAATTAAATTTCTTATAAATTTTGTTTAACATGTTATACGACCATAATAAAAAAATATAATGGATTCATTTGAAATAAACAAAATTATTGCAGCTGTACTTCTTATCGCACTTATAGTGATTGGAATTGGCAAAATTTCAGATATTGCTTTTCACGTAGATAAACTGGAGAAATCAGCTTACAAAGTAGATATTCAGGAGAGCAGTCAAATTTCAAATTCAACAGCAGAAAAAATTGAGGAAAAAGTTGATATATCTGCATTACTTGCATCAGGAGATGTTTCTCATGGAGAGAAAGTTTTCAAAAAATGTTCTGCTTGCCATTTAGTAAATAAAGGTGGAGAGAATAAAATCGGACCTGCTTTATATGGTGTAATAGGAAGAAAAGTTGCATCAAAACAAGATTATAAATATTCAAAAGCAATGGCGGCATATGACAAAAATTGGACATTTGAAGAGATGAATGGTTATTTAAAAAAACCTCAAAGTTATATTAAAGGAACTAAAATGGCATTCGCTGGATTAAGAAAAGAAAAAGACAGAGCATCAGTAATTTTGTATCTTAACCAAAATTCAGACAATCCACTACCTTTACCTTAGTTTTCCGAAACAATACAATAGAATACTTTTTTGAACATGAACTCTGTTCAGTGCCTGTTGCCAAACATGGGAATTTTTCCCTAAAAATACACTCTCCTCAACTTCATCTCCTCTTGGCAAGCAATGCAAAAAAATACAATTTTTTTTTGTATATTTAAATATCTCTTTTTTAATTTTGAATTTTTGAAACTGCTGTTTTTTTCTTTTTTTGTTCACTTTATCATTTAGAGATATTACTTTATCAGAAAAAATTACGTCTGCATCCATAGCTGCTTTTTTTGGATCATGATAAATAAAAATTTTTTTCTTATTTTTACTTACCCAATTTTTAACCTTCTTCCCTGGTGCAAATTTTTTTGGACACCCGATACTTAATCTAAATGAAAACTTAACGGATGCAGCTATTAAGCTATCCAAAACGTTATTGGAGTCTCCAATCCAACAAATTTTTAATTTTGATATTGGTTTTTTTTTGATTTCCTCAACAGTGAAAATATCTGATAATACTTGAGTTGGATGAGATGATGGACTTAAGCCATTTATTATTGGGATAGTTAAATACTTTTGAAAATCTTCAATTTTTCTATCATCATCAGTTCTCAACATGAAACCATCACCATATGTAGATAAAATTTTAGCGGTATCAGCAATCGTCTCACCACCTTGTCCAAAATGAAGTTCGTTAGATCTAAGTGTCAATGTTCCACCACCAAGCTGTTTAATTGCCAAATAAAAGCTTATTCTTGTTCTTGAACTGGCTTTCTCAAACATTTGTACTAGCATTTTACCTTTAAGAGGTGAGCCCTTGTCTGGCTCTAAAGTACTTAAATTTTTTCTTTGTTTTTTTCTTTGTTTCGCATCAACAATTATTTTTCTAAGATCTCTACTGGGGATATCTTTTAAATTTATAAAGTGTCTCATTTTAATTCATTACAAACTTTACTGATAATTTTTAAAGCTATATCAATTTCTTTTTTTTTTACATTTAATGGGGGTAAAATTCTTATGACATTTTCAGCTGCTCTTATAGTCAATAATTTATTTTCTATTAATTTTTTTATAAACTCAGTTTGGTCTTTAAAAAGTTGCAAACCAATTAACAATCCTACTCCTCTAACTTCTTTAATTACCTTGGGATATTTAATTTTTATTTCATTAAGTTCATGAATAAAATATTTTGACATTTTATTTACATTAATTAATAAATTCCTATTTATTTGATCTAAAACAGCATTACCTACAGCCATTGCAAGTGGGTTCCCACCAAATGTTGAACCATGCGTACCAGGTACCATAGCTTTTGCAACTTTCTTTGTCATTAGGACTGCGCCAATAGGAAAGCCACCTCCAATTCCTTTTGCTATAGGAACTATATCAGGTTTAACATTCGCATATTCAAAAGCAAAAAATTTGCCTGATCTGCCAATACCACATTGGACTTCATCTAATATCAAAAGTATTCCTTTTTTGTTACATAATTTTCTTATAGCCTGTATACACCAGTGAGGAATTACTTTAATGCCTCCCTCGCCCATAACTGTTTCGATCATAATTGCTGCAGTATTTTTATTAATCAATTTTTTTAGTGTTTTGTGATCGCCAAATTCAAAATGATCAAAGCCTGGGACTTTTGGCCCAAATCCTTCTGTCATTTTTTTTGAACCACTTGCATGTATTGCTGCAATTGTTCTTCCATGGAATGAATTTTTTATACAAATAATTCTATTTTTGTGTTTTTTGCCTTTTGAGTAAAAATATCTTCTTGCAACTTTAATTGCTGCTTCTGTTGCTTCGGCTCCACTATTTTGAAAGATAACAGAGTCAGCAAAAGTTTTTTCTGCTAATCTCTTAGCTAATCTTTCTCCCTCTGGTATTTTAAAAGCATTAGATACATGCCAAAGTTTTTTTGATTGTTTATTTATTGCATTAATAAGTTTATTATTTGTATGTCCAAGGGAATTTACTGCGATACCTTGAACGAAATCTAAATATTTTTTACCATCTGATGCTACTAGAAAACTACCTTTGCCTTTGACAAATGATAAATTTTTTCTTTTATAATTTGGTGCTAAAGCGCTCATATTTACTTATAATTTTTTTTATTTTATTTGGAAGAGTAATTTACAACCTCAAGTTATAGAATCTTTATTTGTTGAAAAAAAAGAAAAAAAACTTGTTTTAAATCAGAATTATGCAACATCATGTAATATAACTATAATTAAATACTAAATATAGTAAGAATAATGAGCTGGACAGAAGAAAAAGTTAATAAATTAAAAGAGATGTGGGGCAAAGGACAAACGGCTAGTCAAATTGCCGAAATTATTGGTGGAGTTTCAAGAAATGCAGTGATTGGAAAGGCGCATAGATTAAATTTATCCTCAAAAATAAAAACGAGGTCACCAAATGTAAACAAAAAAAATTATTCAAATCACAACAACACTCAAATTCAATTTAGGGGTAAAAGGAGTAAGTTTAAATCACTACTTTTAGATAAAAATTTTGAAGCTGCAAAAAATCTTACTCTAGAAGAACTAACTGAAGACACTTGCAAATATATGGAAGGTAATCCAAATGAAAAAGATGCTAGTTTTTGTGGAAGAAAAAATGTAGAAAAATTTTCATATTGTCCATTACATTTAATGGTTGTTTTTCAACCAAAAGGAAAAAAAGAAGATGTAATTGATAAAGATGAAGAGATGCCTAAGTTTATAGAAAAAAAAATAAAATCAGCTTAGCTTATTAATTTATTTTTAGCTTTTTTAAATTCATCTTCAGTGATTACTCCTTCATTTTTAAGCTTACTCAATTTGATTATTTCGTCCGAAATTTGAACTTTCTTATCTTTGTTATTTTCGACCTCTGATATATCAATATCTTCACTAAAATTTTCACCTTCAACATTATTTTTAATATTTCTTCTTGCTTCAATTCCCATGCTTATAGGTTTAATAGAAAAATATATTACCGCAAAAAGTAAAAAGATGCATAAACCAATTACTAAATAAGAAAGCATTTTATTTTTTTATATTACTGTTAATTGCAAACTGTCCACCAGTTCTCCAATTATAACTATATTTATTGATTTCTTCATCAAAATTCTTTTTGACATTAAAACCCAAGTCAAAGTTTGTTTTGTATAATCCTGTGCTAACATTATCATATTTTAACAGCTTGAGCTGATCTTCAGTCAATAAGGGATTGGGCAACAACTGTAAAAGTTTTGCAGTCAGTGATGCTATTTGAATTGGAACAGGTATGAGAAATCTTTTTTTTTGTATAGATATCAATATTTTTTCAATTATTTCTTTAAATGTCAAAATCTCTGGACCTATACATTCAAGAACTAAGTTGTTATTTTTATTCTCAATTGTATTTAGTATTATATCCACTAAATCTGTAACATGAATTGGGTTAAACTTCGTATTTCCATTATAATATAAAGGCATTATGGGCAGTCTACTTAACAATGTCATAAACTTAGTTGTAAATTTATCATCAACTGAATATACAATTGATGGCTTAAGAATTACAAATTTTTCAAAATTACTTTTAATTTTTTTTTCTCCCTCCAATTTACTTTTTGCATAATCACTATCCAAAGCATTTTCTATTCCTAAAGAAGACAAATGTATTAATTTTTGAATTTTATGTTTCTTAGCAATTTGAGAAAGTAAATTTGGAAAATCTGTATGAATTATTTTAAAATCACCTCTTTTTTTTTCAAATAAAATCCCAATTAAATTAATACAGACTGTACAATTTTTCATTAAGTCTTCGATTTTTTTAGTGTCAAAATTTTTTAATTCTACCAATTCCAAAAATCCTGGATTAGCTTGTGTCTTAAGTGTGTAGCCTGCTCTATGAGTATTTCTTGTAACTGCGGTAATTTTATAGTTATTTTGTGATAACTTTCTTATTAAATTTCTTCCGATTTGGCCAGTTGCACCGAAAAGTAGAATTTCTTTTTGTTTCATATATATATTCTTACAAATGAACATAGATATTAAATTACACAGAGAAGATTTGCCAGATCAATTAAACCTGGGTGACAATATATCTGTTGATTGTGAATTTATGGGCCTGAATGTTGAAAGAGACAAGCTTTGCTTGGTCCAAATCTCCACAGGTAAAAATGATGCCCATATTATTAAACTTAATAGAGAGAGCTATGACGCACCAAACCTAAAAAAAATTCTAGAAGATAAAAAAATTAATAAGATATTTCATTATGCTAGAGCAGACTTATTATTTATAAAAAAATATTTAAATGTAGAAGTGGCAAATATAAACTGTACAAAAATAATGAGTAAGATTGCCAGGAGTTATAGCGATAAACACGGTTTAAAAGACTTAATTAAAGAATTTACAGGCAATGACATTAGTAAAAATTTGCAATCATCTGACTTTGGAGGAGATTTAACTGAAAAACAGTTAAATTATTGTGCTAAAGATGTAATTTATTTACATCAAATTTACAATGGTCTCAGTAAAATCTTAATTAGAGAAAAAAGAAATGATTTATATAAAGACGCTATAAAATTTATATATAGTAGAGTTAATTTAGATTTAGCATCTTACACATCAGATATATGGTCCCATTAAATGCAAAATGATAGAATACAAAAAATTGCTAAAGAAGTAATACAATTTGAAATTAATGCATTAAACAATTTGAAGAATAGTATTAATCTTTCTTTGTCAAAAGTAGTGAAACTAATTTTAAATTGTAAACAAGGAAAAGTAATAATATCAGGAGTTGGAAAGAGCGGAATTATTGCAAGAAAATGGGCAGCAACATTCTCATCAACTGGTACTCCTTCATTTTTTTTAGATGCCACAAATGCAAGTCATGGAGATATGGGTCAAATTACATCTAACGATGTGGTAATTCTTATAAGTAATAGTGGACAAAGCGATGAATTAAAAAATATTATTCAGTATACTTCGAGAAATAAAAATATTAACTTAATTGGTGTTACTTCTAAAAAAGACTCACTCTTATATAAAAATTCTGATGTGGCTTTTCAAATGCCATCTATAAAAGAGGCTGGTCCTGAAAATATTGTACCAACTTCGTCTACGTCTGCTCAATTAGCTTTGGGTGACGCAATTGCAATTGCATGCATGAGGTATAAAAATTTTACAAAGTTAGATTTTAAAAAAATTCATCCTAGTGGTAATTTATCTATAAAACTTAAAACTGTAAGTGATTTAATGATTTCAGGTAAAAAACTACCAATAGTAAGTGAAAATATGAAAATGAAAAAAGCTTTAAACATAATTACCAAAAAAGGACTGGGTGTACTAATAATAAAAAAAAAAAATGGGAACACAGCTGGAATAATTACTGACGGTGATTTTAAAAGAATTGCACAAAAATATTCAGATTTTGAAAATTTAGAACTAAAAAGAATTATGAAAAAAAGCCCAATAACTGTCAATAAAGATACATTAGCTGCCTCAGCTTTATCATTGATGAATACAAAAAAAATAACATCTCTTTGTGTACATAGTGGTAGAAACTTTAAAAAAACAATTGGATTGGTTCACATGCACGATATTTTGAAATCAAATATTAGCTAATGTCGGTCAAATCTTTATTGCAATTAATATTATTAGTTT
>CACIGO010000012.1:0-24941 GCA_902586225.1 uncultured Pelagibacteraceae bacterium | reverse complement strand
TGATTGATTATTAGATTTTAAAGCCATTATTTAACATTCCAACGATAACCACTACCATATCTGGTTTCTATCGCTGAAAAGTTATTATCTACTTTTTTAAACTTTTTTCTAATCCTTTTTACGTGACTGTCTATTGTTCTATCTTCAATATCTGTGTCTTCTCTGTAAGCAACATCCATTAATTGAGATCTTTCTTTAATAATCCCAGGTCTTTTTGCTAATTCTTTTACAATTAAGAATTCTGTTGTTGTTAACTTATCTGGTAATTGCTTGCCATCCCATTCGCACTCTAGCTGTGAAGGGTCAAGTTTTAATTTTCCATGTGAAATTATATTTCTATTATCCTCTAAATTATTATCTTTTTTTCTAAGTTGGACACGAATTCTTTCAATAAGAACTTTAGTTGAAAAGCCACCTGATTTTTTTACAAAATCATCTGCCCCTAGTTTTAATCCTAAAAGCTCATCCACCTCATCATCTTTTGAAGTTAAAAATATAACAGGCATAGATGTTTTTTTTCTCAATTTTTTTAACAATTCTTCTCCATCCATTCTCGGCATTTTAATATCTATAACAGCAAGGTCTGGGGGATTTCTTGACAAGCCTATTAAGGCACTTTCTCCATCCAAATAAGTTTGAATATTAAAACCTTCTTTCTCTAGAGCAATACTTAAACTAGTTAATATGTTTCTATCATCATCAACAAGAGCAATTGTTTGTTTCATGTTTAACTATAAAAATACTAAAATGTTTAAAATTGGGCAATTAAATGTTTATTAATGAAGCTCTCCCCAGTTATCACCTGTATTTATATCTACCGATAATGGTATTGAAAATGAATGCAAATCACTATCTTTCACACTTGTCATAATATCTTTGATTTTCTTCGAAGCAGATTTAGTACCATTATCAATTACCTCAAAAATCAATTCATCATGAATTTGAAGCAACATATTAAATTCATTTGTTTTTTTAGTATCAAGCTCATCATTGATTCTAATCATTGCAAGTCGCATTATTTCTGATGCAGATCCTTGGATGGGTGCATTTATAGCTGCCCTTTCTTGAAAATTTCTAATATTAAAATTTTTGTCATTGATTCCAGGAATATGAGTTTTTCGACCAAAAATATTTCTTACATATCCACTTTTTCTACAAAATTTAATTGTGTTATTCATGTATTCTTTAATTTCTGGAAATTTAATAAAATATGAATTTAGAAATTCTTCAGCTTCATTGTTTGATACACCAATTTGTTTAGCCAAACCATATTGAGATATTCCATAAATTATTCCAAAATTAATAGCTTTCGCTTTTCTCCTCATATCAGCATCAATTTTTTTTATGTCTGCACCAAAAACCTGGCTAGCGGTTAATGAGTGAATATCCTCATTATTTTTAAAAGCTTTTTTTAGTTCTTTTACATCAGCTAGATCAGCCAAAATTCTCATTTCAATCTGATTATAGTCTGCTGATATAAGTTTTTTATTTTTTTCTGATATGAAGGCTTTACGAATATCTTTGCCCTCCTCAGTTTTAATAGGAATATTTTGTAAATTTGGATCACTAGATGCAAGTCTACCTGTTGTAGTTGCTGCTAACAGAAAAGATGTGTGCACTCTTTTTGTATTGGGATTTAAATGCTCTGGCAAAGAATCTGAATATGTATTTTTCAATTTACTAGATTGCCTCCATTCTAAAACCAATTTAGGAAATTCATTCCCTTTGTAAGCTAAATCCTCTAGAACTGCTGCACCAGTTGCAAAACTCCCTTTTTTAGTCTTTTTTAGCGATGCAATTTTAAGGTCATTATACATTATTTCACCCAACTGTTTAGTCGATGCAATATTAAATTTTTTTTTTGAAATTTTAAAAATTTGTTTTTCTAAATCTTGAAGTTTTTTTTCAAACTTAACAGATAATTTTTTAAGAAAATTATTATCCAATTTTATGCCATTGATTTCCATTGATGCTAAAATTTTAATTAAAGGTTTTTCGAAAATTTCATAAATATTTAGTAATTTTTCTGATTTAAGCGATTTCAAAAATATTTTATATAAACGGTAAGTTATATCAGCATCTTCTGCCGCATAATCTTTTGCAATATTTAACTCTACTTGACTGAATTTAATTTCTTTTTTTCCAGATCCAACGAGATCTTTATATTTAATTGTTTTGTGACCAAGATGAATATCTGAAAGGGTATCCATATTATGTCTATTTTTTCCAGCATCTAAAACGTATGACATCAACATTGTATCTTCCATGCTTTGAATATCTATATCCCTTTTACGAAATATTATGTAATCGAATTTAATATTTTGCCCAATTTTTTTTAAACTTTTATCCTCTAAATATGGTTTTAAAATTCTCAAAACATCTTTTTCATTTAGATTATTTTTATCAAAATGACCTGTTGGAATGTAACAAGCTTTACCTATTTTGCTAGAAATTGAGATACCAACTAAATTTGCCTGATGTGGGTCAAGAGAATCTGTTTCAGTATCAATAGAAAATTCACCAGCTTCTTCAGCTTCTAGCATCCAATCTTTTATTTCAGATAAATTTTTTATCAAAATATATTTATCTTTTGATATTTTAGATGTTTCTTTTTTGACTTCTTTTTCATCACTAAATTTAGATTGACCATACGTCGAAATTGCCGAACTCAATAACCTATTAAATTCCATTTCTCTCAAAAAATTGTATAACTTGTCTACGTCTACTTTTTTTAGAACAAAGTCAGTTAATTTGTCTTTCACCGGAACATCATTTTTTAATGTGACCAGTTTTTTACTTATCAGAGCTTTATCTTTATTTTCTAAAAGTGTTTCTCTTCTTTTATTCTGTTTTATTTTATTTGCGTTTTTGAGAAGGTTTTCTAAATTTCCATATTCCTTAATTAATTCTGCTGCTGTTTTTACACCAATACCTGGAACGCCTGGTACATTGTCTGTACTATCCCCTGCTAGTGATTGAACATCAATTACTTTATCCGGACCAACCCCAAATTTATTGATTACATCGTCATCAGATATAAATTTATTCTTCATTGGATCATATATACGAACCTTTTTTTTGAAAAGTTGCATTAAATCTTTGTCAGATGATACAATTGTAACCTTTGCACCTTCGTCTAATATTTGCTCTACATAGGTGGCTATCAAATCATCAGCCTCGTAATTTAACATTTCTATAGAGGGCAAATTGAATGCTAATACTGACTTTCTAATATAATCGAATTGTGGAATTAGATCATCGGGAGCATCAGACCTATTTCCTTTATAATCTGAATATATTTCGTTTCGAAAATTCTTTCTTGCAGAGTCAAAGATTACTGCAAAATGAGTTGGTTTTTCTAAATTTTCGCTAGATTTAGAGTCCTCTAATAATTTAAACAGCATGTTACAAAATCCACTTACTGCTCCTACTGGCAAACCATCACTTTTTCGTGTTAATGGTGGCAATGCATAATAGGCTCTAAATATGTATCCGGACCCGTCAATAAGATAGAAATGATCTGTTTTTTTAATTTTACCCATAATTTAATTTATAATAAATTAACGTATTATAGTAAGAATAAAACATCCTGTTAATAAATATTAGTGGATTAAACATTATTAAAATAGTAATTTAAAGCTAATGGAATTAGTAAATTCAATTTCTAATAATAAAATAATTAAAATCATAATATTTGCATTAATAGGTTCTATTTTATTGACAATATCTGCAAAAATTAAAATACCTTTTTATCCAGTTCCTATGACTATGCAAACATTTATAGTTTTGTTTTTAGGAATTACCTTTGGATATAAAGTCGGGGTACTTTCGGTAGTTTTTTATTTGATTGAAGGAATTATGGGATTACCGGTATTTTCTAACTCACCAGAGAAAGGAATAGGATTAGCTTATTTTGTTGGTCCCACAATGGGATATTTAATAGGTTTTATATTTGCATGTCTGATAGCAGGCATATTTACATACGATAAAAACCATATATTAAATTTTTTAAAAATTATAATTGCAACATCAGTAATATATATTTTGGGTATTTTGTGGCTTGGAAATTTAATCGGTTGGGATAAACCAATATTAGAATTTGGTGTTTACCCATTTCTTTATGCTGAATTATTTAAGATATTATTACTAACAGCTTTAGTTAATAAAATTATTAAACTTAGAAAATATATTTAGAATTACCTTGGAGATCTTTTTGATAGAATTCTTTGAAGTGTTCTTCGATGCATTTTAAGTCTTCTTGCAGTCTCAGATACATTTCTGTTACATAATTCAAAAACTCTGTGAATATGTTCCCATTTAACTCTATCAGCGGACATTGGATTTTCTGGTGGAGCAGCTTTTTTATTTGGATCAGCTAAAAGTGCTTTTTCTACGTCATCGGCATCTGCTGGTTTAGCTAAATAGTCTATTGCACCTTCTTTAATGGCTGCTACTGCAGTTGGTATATTTCCATAACCAGTAAGCATCACTATTCTGCTCTCAGAGTTATTTTTCTGGATTTCTTTTACAACTTCTAGTCCGTTTCCATCGTTTAGTCTCAAGTCAACAACTGCAAAAGCAGGTTTCTTTGATTTTACAGACTCTATTCCAATTTTTACACCCTCTGCTTGTGAAACAGAAAAGCCCTTTTTCTCCATTGCTCGAGCTAGTCTTTCTCTAAAAGGGTTATCATCATCTACTATAAGTAGAGATTTATCCTTAAATTCTGTTATTTTTTTTAATACTTCTGCTTCTGGCATGAGCCTTATATGGAAACATTCTAAATTATTTCAAGGGTACATTTTTACTTTACATTGGCTCATTTTAAGCATAAATGCTCGTTTTATATAAACTTGCATAGCAGTTATGCCGGTTTTTTTTGTTAAATTTTTTTTGGAGCTTTAAATGCAAAAATTTAAATCAGTTGATAAATTAGTAAACCAACTGAAACCAACAGAACCAGTTTATTGTATTAGAAGAGATTCTATAAACATAGCTTCTAAATTTTTTCAGAATAAATTTCCTGGTAAAATCCTATATGCAGTTAAAACTAACCCGCATCCATTAGTATTAAAAACTATCGTGGAAAGCGGAATTAATGATTTTGATATCGCTTCAATTAAAGAAGTTGAGGCAATTAGAAATGTTAGCCCAGATGCAAAATGCTCCTACATGCATACTGTAAAAAGTAAGGAAAGTATAAACGAAGCATATTTCAAATATAATATTAAGACTTTTTCAATAGATACAAAAGATGAATTAATAAAAATTCTTAATAGCACTAATCAAGCTAAGGATTTGGAGTTATTTGTAAGAGTTGCAGTTTCTAATGAACACGCTGAAATAGATTTATCTAAAAAATTTGGCGCACAAACTTCTGAAGCAATAGGGCTTTATAGATTAACAAAACAGTATGCAAAAAAAATAGGATTAAGTTTTCATGTGGGTTCGCAATGTATGCATCCAATATCCTATTCAAAAGGGATTAACGAAATTAAATATATAATAAAAAAAACAAAAATAGTTCCAGATGTTATAAATATAGGTGGAGGATTTCCAACAATCTATCCTGACTTAGTTCCTCAATCATTAGACTCTTATTTTGAGGAAATAAAAAATTCATTAAATAAATTAAAATTAGAAAAAAAACCAGAAATTATATGTGAGCCAGGTCGCGCAATTGTTGCAGAAAGTGGTTCGACAATTGTGAGAGTAAACTTAAGAAAAAAACAAAAGCTATATATTAATGATGGAACATACGGAACTTTATTTGATGCAGGTGTGCCTAACATAGTTTATCCATCAAGGATAATTACAAGTGGAAGAATTATATCAAAAAAATTGACTTCATTTGATTTTTATGGACCAACATGTGATAGCATGGATTATATGAAGGGACCTTTCATTCTACCTAATAATATTAAAGAAGGTGATTACATTGAACTAGGTCAATTGGGAGCATACGGTTTGACATTTAGAACTCAATTTAATGGATATTATTCTGACAGTATTTACGAAGTTTGTGATGATCCAATTATGACGATGTATGACAAAGAAACAAATAAAGAGTTTCTTGTTGCATAATGTCAGATACAAAAAATCTTAATCATAACAGAAAAAAAGACTTTTTAAGTCAAGAGGTTGAGCATATTGATATTACATCATTTGACTCTAGAAAAATTATATCCTCTATGGAAAAAATGTCTTTTGTTTCAAGAGAAACTGCTAATGCATCTAAGATATATAATGAAATGCTTAAAGATAAAGATTGTACAATATTCTTAACGCTTGCAGGGTCTACTTCTGCCGCTGGATGTATGCATATTTATAGAGATATGGTTAAATACAACATGGTAGATGCAATTGTAGCAACTGGAGCATCTATAATAGATATGGATTTTTTTGAAGCGCTTGGATTTAAACATTACCAAGGATCACAATATCAAAATGATAATGAACTTAGAGACAATTATATAGATAGGATTTATGATACTTACATCGATGAAGAAGAGCTCCAGGTTTGTGATAAAACAATAGGAGAAATAGCAGACAAACTTGAGCCGAAGTCTTACACATCGAGAGAATTTATTAAAGAGATTGGCAAATATCTAAAAACTAATTCTAAAAAGAAAGGTTCTTTGATTGAAACAGCTTTTGATAACGATGTACCTATATTCTGTCCTGCATTTACAGACTCAAGTGCAGGTTTTGGATTAGTCATGCATCAAGAGAGAAATCCAAAAAATCATATTACAATAGACTCAATTAGAGAATTTAGAGAATTAACAGAGATTAAAATTAAATCTAAAGGGTCGGGATTGTTTATGATTGGTGGTGGAGTTCCTAAAAACTTTATACAAGATACGGTAATTTGTGCTGAACTTTTGGGAAAAAATGTAGATATGCACAAATATGCAATACAAATTACTGTTGCTGACTCAAGAGATGGAGCTTGCAGTAGTTCAACATTAAAAGAAGCAAGTTCATGGGGTAAGGTTGATACTACCAAAGAACAAATGGTATTTGCTGAAGCTACCAGTGTTTTACCATTAATAGCAAGTGACGCCTATCATACTGGAGAGTGGAAAAATAGAGACAGAAAAAACTTTTCCAAAATATTTTGATTGATGATCAAAAAAGTAAAAATTGGAATTATTCAAAGTAAAATTTCAGATAATATTCAAAAAAATATAAATTCAGCTATTAAAAATATAAAAAAAGCAGCATCAAAAAAAGCTAAAATAATTTGTGTACCAGAACTATTTTTATCAAATTATTTTTGTCAAACAGAAAGTCATTCCAACTTTAAGCTAGCAGAAAAAATACCTGGCAGAACTACAAAAATATTTTGTGAATTAGCCAAAGATTTACAAATAGTATTAATGATTTCATTATTTGAAAAAAAAACACATGGCTTCTATCATAATACTAGTATCGTTATTAGCGAGAAAGGTAAAATTTTATCTAAATATAGAAAAATGCATATACCAGATGATCCTGGTTATTATGAAAAATTTTATTTTACTCCTGGAGATTTAGGTTTTAAATCTGTTAAAACAAAATTTGGTAAAATTGGACCTTTAATTTGTTGGGATCAATGGTTCCCGGAAGCTGCAAGATTGACTGCACTTAAAGGTGCACAAATAATTTTTTACCCTACAGCTATTGGATGGCATCCTAAAGAAAAAAAAAAATTTGGAAAATCTCAATTAGATTCTTGGATAACAATGCAAAAATCTCACGCAATCGCAAATGGTACTTATGTGGTTGCTATAAATAGAGTTGGAATAGAAAAAAAAGGTAAGAAGAAAATAGAATTCTGGGGAAACTCAATGATCATAGATCCTAGTGGGCAAATAATTGGAAAACTTGGGAATAAAAAAGAAGAAATTTTAATTCGTGAAATAAACTATAAAAAAATTGATTCAGCCAGAGAGCATTGGCCTTTTTTAAGAGATAGAAGAATCGATTTTTATAAAGGCATACTAAAAAATCCTACAGATGAATGAAAACTTTAATGGATTTAGAATGCCAGCTGAATGGGAGCCTCAAAATTCAGTTTGGATTGCTTGGCCTTATAATAAAAATGATTGGCCTGGATTATATCAATTTATTCCTGAAGTAATTTTAAAGATTATAAAAAAAATTTCAAAAAATCAAAAAATTAACT
The DNA here is from genome assembly GCA_902586225.1 of uncultured Pelagibacteraceae bacterium. Lineage (GTDB taxonomy): Bacteria > Pseudomonadota > Alphaproteobacteria > Pelagibacterales > Pelagibacteraceae > Pelagibacter. Next base: position 16,771 of record CACIGO010000012.1, on the reverse strand, counting down.
TAATCGTTAGCAAAAATATAAAAAATATAAAAAAATTAATAAAACTTAATAAAATTAAAAATATCAACTTCCACTATATTAAAACTGATAGAATATGGTTAAGAGATTCTGGACCCATATTTATAACAAATAAAGTTGAAAAGAAAAAAGTAATACTAAATTTTAGTTTTAACGGATGGTCAAAGTATAAAAATTATAAAAATGACAATAAAATCAATAATAGTATTAGTACAATTGCTAATTTTAAAAAGATTGATCCAATAATCAAAAAAAAAGGCAGAATTAGAAAAATAATCATGGAAGGAGGGGCATTTGATGTAAATGGCTCAGGTACAATTCTATTAACTGAAGAGTGTTTGTTAAGCAAAATTCAAGAAAGAAATAAAAATTTCAAAAAAAAAGACTACGAAAAAATGTTTAATAAATACTTAAATATAAAAAACTTTATATGGCTTAAAAAAGGAATTGCAGGCGATGATACACATGGACATGTTGATGACATATCAAGATTTGTTTCAAGAAATACGATTATGACTGCGGTTGAAAATAATAAAAAAGATATAAATTACAAAAACTTAAATAAGAATTTGAATATATTGAAAGAAAGTAAATGTGAGAAAGGAAAGAAATTCAAAATTATAAAAGTTCCTATGCCTTCACCAATTTATATTAAGAATACAAGAGTTCCTGCAAGTTATATGAATTTTTATATTTGTAATAAAAAAATAATTCTTCCAATATTCAGAGTAAAAGAAGACAATATTGCGATTAAAATTTTCAAAAATTACTTTAGAAATAGAAAAATTGAAACAGTAGACTGTAGCAAATTGATATGGGGGTTTGGTGCAATACATTGCATGACCCAACAAGAACCTAAAATTTAATTATGCTGCTTTAAGTGTACCGAGTAATAATCTAAAAGGTATCAACATTACAAGAGCAACAAATATTTTTACCGCAAGATCTCCTAACGATAAAGTTACCCAAGGAATTCCCGTTCCATAGAATGATATAGAGAAAAATAAAAAAGTATCAACTGTTGAGCCTATCAGAGAAGATGTTAAAGGTGCTATAAACCACTTTTTTTGTCTTAATTGATCAAATATCTGAACATCTAAAAGTTGAGCAATTATAAAAGCTGTTCCTGAACCAATTGCTATTCTTATAGAAATAAGATCAGTAAAATTAGTTGAAAATATTAAAGTAAACAAAATTCCAATTGTGAAGCCTATATAGACAATTTTTCTAGCTACTAATTTTCCAAAGGATCTGTTGGCTAAATCTGTAATTAAAAATGCAATTGGATAACTAAAAGCACCGTAAGTTAAAATTTCCTCTAAACCGTAATATTTTATAGGAAATTGAACTAAATAATTAGATGCTAGCACAACCAATCCCATTAAAAATGAGAGAGTAAGGAAAACTTTATTCATTATGCTGTTTTTGCAATTATTGATTTTTTAAGCTTTTTTAATCTTAACGATAAATCTCTTGATTTTGCAGATTTTAAGAAATTATCAAAGCTACCTTTTTTATCTACAGATCTAACACCTGCATTTGAAACTGTTAATCTCAGAGATTTTTTTAAAAGTTCACTTTTAAATTTTACTTTCTTTAAATTTGGAAGAAATCTTCTCTTAGTTTTATTGTTAGCGTGACTAACATTATGGCCTTTTAGAGGGATTTTACCAGTAAGTTCGCATTTTTTAGACATAAATTTTCAAGATGTATATGGTCTTAAAGAATACCAGTCAAGATTAATTTTTTGTTCCAATAGCTTCAGAAATATTTTTAAAACCTTCTCTTTTTACAATTTCGTCAAGATCTTTATTAATCTTTGAAGCAATAGTTGGTCCTTTATAAACCATACCTGTATACAATTGCACAAGAGTTGCACCGCTTACAATTTTATTAAAAACGCCATCGGCAGAGTCAACGCCTCCAACTCCAATTATTAAGATTTTTTTTCCAACTAATTTAAAAAATTTATTAATTAATTCATTAGAGATATTTTCAAGTGGTTTTCCAGACAAACCGCCTTTCTCTAATTTATTTATATTAGATATATTTTCTCTATTTCTATCTGTCGTATTTGAAACTATAGCTATTTGAACATTATATTTTAAAAAAAGTTCTGAGATTTCATCAATACTTTTTTCATCAATATCAGGAGATACTTTGACTGCTATTGGCACATTTGAATTTAAATTTTTCTTTTCTTCATTTATGCATTTTAAAAGATTATCTAACTCTTCATTTTTGTGAAAGTTTCTTAAATTTTCTGTGTTAGGAGAAGAGATATTAATTGTAATATAGTCTGCTAAATTATGAAATTTTCTGAAACAAATTAAATAATCTTCAACTCTGCTTTCAGTATCTTTATTAGGTCCTATATTAATACCAAGTAATCCATTAGGTGAGTCATTTTCAATATTTTTTTTACTTTCTTCTGATCCAATATTGTTAAATCCAAGTCTATTAATTAAAGCCTCATCTTCTTCCAATCTGAAAACTCTTGGCTTTGGATTTCCTATTTGTGGTTTAGGTGTAATTGTACCTACCTCAACAAAACCAAATCCTAGTTTGTATAGAGGATTGTAAACTTCTGCATTTTTATCAAATCCAGCAGCAACACCTAGAGGAGAATTTAAGGTTTTGTTTAAAAATTTAGTTTGGATAGTAACTCTGGTCGTTTTATCTATAGCTGGTATCTGATTTAACTTTAAAGCCTTTATTGCTAATGAGTGTGCAACTTCAGGGCTAAATTTAAATATAAAAGGTCTTATAAGATTAAACATTTTCAACCTTTTTTCTTATCAATTCTTTGGTTTCATTTACTCCAAAAAAACTAATGAAGAAGCCCATTCTGGGTCCATTTTCGTCACCAAATACAACCTCATAGATAAGCTTAAACCATTCTCTTAAATTTTCTTTATAACCGTTTTCTTTTCCTACGGTAAAAATATTTGTCTGAATATCTTCAGGAGCCATTTTATCATTACAATTATCTAAAGACTTAATTAATGCTTTCAGTGCAACTTTCTCTTTTTCATTTGGAGTTTTGTAAATTTTTTTTGTTTTTATAACATCATTGAAATATTTTATTGCATATTCAATTAAATTATCAAAAATTGGATGATCATTTTCATTAATTTCTGACTTGTATTTTTTTACAAATTTCCAAAGTAATTGTTTGCTGTCCGCATTACTTGTTTCAACTAAATTTAAAAGCATTGAAAAAGTCATAATCGTATTTTCTTCTGGCATTGATCCGTTATGTACATGCCAAACTGGATTCATTAACTTCTGTAAATCGTTTTGAGTTTTTCCTTTTTCTATAAAATCTAGATATTCATCAACAGCTTTTGGAACAACTTCTCTGTACAATTTTTTTGCTCTTTTTGGATTTTGATACATGTAAAGAGATAGACTTTGAGGAGATGCATAATTCAGCCATTCGTCTATAGTTACTCCATTACCTTTTGATTTAGATATTTTTTCACCTTTTTCGTCCAAAAAAAGTTCATAAGCAAAACCAGATGGGTTAGATTTACCTAATGTTTTAATAATCTTAGTTGAAAGAATTGCACTCTCTATTAAATCCTTTCCATACATTTCAAAATCAACATCTAAAGCGTACCATCTCATTGCCCAATCAACTTTCCATTGCAATTTGCAGTTCCCGTCTAAAATACTTTTTTCCAATTTTGATCCATTATTATCAAATATGATTTTAGAAGTTTTAGAATCAATTTCTAAAACAGGTATTTCAAGAACTTTTCCAGTTTCTGGGCATATTGGTAAAAAGGGGGAATAGGTTTTCTGTCTTTCTTTGCCTAAAGTTGGAAGAATTATTTCCATAATTTTTTCATAATTTTCTAGAACTAATTTTAGGGTGTCATTAAAATAACCAGACTTGTAGAGTTCTGTAGAACTTTTAAATGAATATTTAAATTTAAAATTATCAAGAAATTGTTTCAACATATTATTATTATGTTCTCCAAAACTACTAAACTTTTCAAATGGATCAGGGACATTTGTTAAAGGTTTGTGAAGATTATTTTTGAGCTTTTCTTGATTTGGAACATTTTCAGGTACTTTTCTAAGACCATCCATATCATCAGAAAATGTAATAATTTCCTTTGGAATATCTGTTAAATGATCAAGAGCGTTGACAATCATTGTTGTTCTTGCAACTTCTCCAAATGTACCTATATGTGGTAGACCACTAGGACCATAACCAGTTTGTAAGACTATTTTATTTTTTTTTTCTATGTTCGATTTTCTCTCTCTTAATAGCTTTTTAGCCTCAACAAATGGCCAGGCGTTTGTTTTGTCAAAATTTGTTTTGTCTATCACAACTACTTAAATATCCTTAATATCAGCCTTTTTAATAATTCATATAGAGTTGAAATTTATTTACCATAAAATAATGTCCATTCAAAATGTCCAATTATAAAACTGTCTTTTTTACATTAGGGGTTTTGCAAATTATTTTAGGTCTTTCAATGATTGTGCCTATTTTGGTTCAATTAATATTTGATCAAATTGATGCAGGATTTATCGGATCAATGATTGTTACTATTGTTTTTGGATTTTTATTTTTCATTTCTAATTATGATCACGATAAAAAGATAAGTTTACCTCAAGCTTTTTTGCTCACAGCACTTTCGTGGTTAAGTATTGCTATATTTGGTTCTTTACCTTTAATTTTTTCTAGTACAGATTTGAGTTTTACAGATGCGTTTTTTGAAAGCATGTCTGGTATTACAACAACAGGATCTACAATTATCACAAATCTAAATGAAACATCTAAAGCGATATTACTTTGGAGAGGAATGTTACAGTGGTTTGGTGGTATTGGAATTATCGTAATGGCAATTACTTTAATGCCTTTAATGAATATAGGAGGTATGCAACTTTTCAATATTTCATCTAATGATACTTCTGAAAAAATTTTTCCTAAAACTAAAGAAGTTTCTATAAGATTATTGTCTATATATTCCTTATTAACTTTAATTTGTGCTTTTTTTTATTTTATATTTGGGATGAGTTTTTTTGATAGCATCGTGCATGCTATGACAACAATAGCAACTGGGGGCTTTGCAAATTATAATGAATCTATAGGTTATTTTAATAGCTCGTTAATAGAAATTAATGCAATAATATTTATTATTCTTGGAAGTATACCTTTTATTAGTTATATCAAATACTTAGCTGGAGATAAAAAAATATTTTTCAAAGATACACAAATAAAAACTTTTATAATTTTGGTTATTATTTCAATTCTTTTAATGTTTTTTTATTTATCTGTTATAAATAAAAGCTTAACTGAGATAAGTTTATTGTCAGTTAGCTTTAATATAATTTCTATTTTGACTGGAACAGGATATGCTACCGAAAATTTTAGTAATTGGGGTCAATTTCCATTAGTATATTTTATAATTTTAATGTTCATCGGAGGATGTGCAGGTTCTACAACTTGTGGAATAAAGATTTTTAGAGTTCAAATTTTATATCAATTTATATCAAACCAACTAAAAAAAATAATTTACCCTCGAGGAATTTTCAAAATTAAATATCAAAATAACAATGTGGATGAAAAATTCATGGACTCAATAATCTCATTTATTTTTCTTTATATTTTAATATTTTTTATTGTGACAGCTCTGTTATCACTTGATGGGTTAAATTTTATAACTGCTATTTCGGCTGCAGCAACGTCAATTTCAAATGTTGGGCCAGGTTTAGGTGATATTATTGGACCTAATGGGAGTTTTTCGAGCCTTTCTGACTTTTCTAAATGGATCCTTAGTGTTGCAATGATACTTGGAAGGTTGGAATTATTTGCAATTCTAGTATTATTCATTCCATCGTTTTGGAGAAAATATTAATGTTTGAAAAAAAACAAACTTGGTCAGAATCTATTTTAGTCTATAAAGATATTCGAATGCTAAGAATTTTACTTCTTGGTGCAATAAGTGGTTTTCCTTGGGTATTGATTGCGAGTAGTTTAAGTCTTTGGCTTAAAGAAGAGGGATTAAGTAGGTCAACTATTGGATGGGCAGGTTTAATATTTGGAGTTTACGCCTTTAATTATTTGTGGGCTCCTATAATTGATAGAATACAAATTCCATTTTTAACAAAACGATTGGGACATAGACGGGGTTGGATTGTCCTAATGCAGATTATAATTTTATTTAGCTTAATTGTTTGGAGTTTTATAAACCCTACAGAAAGTTTAGCATTACTAATTAGTGTTGGATTAGTTATTGCAATTGCTTCGGCTACACAAGATATAACAGTTGACGCATTAAGAATTGAACAGATCAATGCCGATGAAGGTAAATCAATGGCAGCAGGTGCTGCTATGGCTGTTGTCGGATGGTGGACTGGATACAAGTTGGGTGGTGTTATAGCATTATTTACAGCGGAATATTTTCAAAATGTTGGAATTCAAGATTACTGGCAAACTACTTTTTTAGTTCTTGGTGTTGTAGTAATCTTGATGAATATAGGCTTAATGTTCATACATGAGCCTATAACAACAGATAGGCAAAACAAACAAAAAGAGACAGATGAAATAATACAATCAAAACTCGGATCAAATAATACAATTACAAAATTTGTTGCCTATATTACTGGTACAATTGGAGGTCCAATAATTAGTTTCTTTAAGAAAAATGGTTTCTCAATTGCAGTAGGTATACTGGGTTTTGTATTTCTTTTTAAAATAGGAGAAGCCTTTCTTGGAAGAATGTCCATAGTTTTTTATAAAGAGGTTGGATTTTCAAAAGGCGAGATAGCAATATATTCAAAAACGCTGGGCTGGATAACGACAGTTGTATTTACATTATTAGGTGGAATATTTGCTATGAGAGCTGGTACAATCAAAACAATGTTTGTTGCCGGTGGATTTATGGCAGCGACAAACTTATTATTTGCTGCGTTGGCATGGACAGGAAAATCTGAGTGGTTGTTTGCTTTAGCAGTTATAGCTGATGATATATCTGCAGCATTTGCAACTGTTGCATTTGTAGCATTTATATCTCTTTTAGTTGATAGGACATATACTGCTACACAGTATGCACTATTAGCCTCAATTGGAACCGCAGGAAGAACTACACTTGCTTCTTCATCGGGTGCTTTAGTAGATTGGCTAAATGGAGACTGGGGAACGTTTTTTATAATAACTACTTTAATGGTTATTCCATCTTTAATTTGTTTATGGTTTATAAGGAACAAGATTAAAATTGGTGCAAAATAGTCTTTTTTTAAAAGAACCTTCAGTCAATATATTGGAAGAGCCAATAAAGAACTCTAATCTAAGCTCTCAACTTATCTACGGTGAGAAATTTAAAATAATAGGTAAAAAAAATAATTATTTTAAAATAAAAAGTTCATATGACAAATATTCAGGCTTTATAAAAAAAATTGATAACTACAAAAAATTTAATCCAACTCATAAAGTTGGAATTTTGAAATCAAGAATTTATTTAGGTAATAAAAAAAAGAAATCAAATAATTTTTTACCATTCGCGAGCAAAATACAAATTTTAAAAAGAAATCAAAATTTTATTATGTATGAAAAAGATAAATGGCTAAGATCAAAGGACATATTTCCAATCCAAAAAAAAAATTCTGATTTTGTAAAAATATTTAAAAGTTTTCTAAACTGTAAATATAAGTGGGGTGGAAAAACATTCGAAGGAATTGATTGTTCAGCTCTATTACAAATATTTTATAAATTTAATAATAATTTTTTTCCAAGAGATACGATTGATCAAGTTAAATTAAAAAAAGGTGTGCAATCCAAAAAAAAATTTAAAAAAGGTGATATTATTTTTTGGAAGGGACATGTTGCTATATGCATCAATACAAATGATCTTATTCACGCTTATGGTCCAAAAAAAAGAGTGATCATAATGCCAATTAAAAAAACGATAAAACTAATTAAAGAAACGGCGAAATTAGATGTAAAGAAAGTAACAAGGATCTGAATTACTCTCGACCAAAATCAGGTTTAGAAATATCTTGTTTTTGAGAAATTATTTGCTTTCTTACTACTTTCGAATTTATTAATTTTTTTATTATCTTTGAATTTTCTTTCTTACTTATATTCTTCTTAAAATCTTTTAAATTTTTCATAAAAAGATTTATTGCTTCAATCATATTAGTTTTATTTTCGAAAAATATGTCTCTCCACATGATTTCGTTGGATGCAGCAATTCTTGAGAAATCTCTTAATCCACCTGCACTAAATTTAATTAAATTTTTATTCTTTTTTTTCTGAAAATCCTGAGCAGTTTTTATTAAATTGTAAGCAATCAAGTGAGGTAGATGGCTAGTGACTGAAAAAATTTTATCATGATCATCGGGGTTCATAATAATTATTTTAGATCCTAAAGATTTCCAAAATCTCTCTACTTTTTTTTGTTTTAGAACATTTTTATCTTTTATTATTATGCACCACTTGTTTTTGAACAAATTAGCATTACCATATTTGGGCCCACTAACTTCGGATCCTGAAATAGGATGGCTCATCACCCAATCAAGATTTTTTGATAATTTTTTTTTTAAAGAAATAAGATTTTTTTTTGTTGAACCAACATCAGTTATAATTGAATTATGATTCAGATTTTTATTTAATAAAGAAAAAAATTTAGGATATTCACTCATAGGAGTGCTTAAAATCACAAGATCAATTTGTTTTAAATTTTTATCTAACCTTGTTAAAAATTTAATTTTTTTGTTAAATTTTTTAATAATAGATCTATATTTTTTAGACTTTTCAAATACAAAAAAATTTTTAGAAATTTTTTTTTGTATTGAAGCCTTTAATATTGATGAGCCTATCAATCCACAACCGATAATAAGTATATTATTAAACATTTTTAAAAATAGTATTCATTCTTTTAAGGAATATTTGGTTTTCTTTTGTGTTGCCTATTGTAAGTCTTAGACAATTTTTTATGCCATATGAATTCATTTCTCTTAGTATAATTCCATATTTCTGTAATTTTTTTAAAGTTGTATCTGCAGTAAATTTTGCTTTTTTGAAATCTAACAAAAAGAAATTTCCAGATATTTTGTTTGTGCCAATATTATATTTTAACATCTCATTTTTAATTTTTTTGCACCATTTAAGATTATGTATTACTGACTTTTTAACAAATTTATCATCTTTAAGTGATTCAACAGCACAAATTTGAGCAAATTTATTTACGTTAAAAGGTGGTTTAATTTTATATAATTCTTTAATTATTGATTTATCACCGTACCCCCAGCCTATCCTTAATGAAGCTAGACCATAGATTTTTGAAAATGTTCTTAAAATAAATACATTTTTTGAGTTCTTAAATAACTCAATTCCAGATTTGTAATCTTTATTCTTCATATATTCAAAATATGCATCATCAACAACCAATAAAATATTTTTATTTAATCTTCTCCTTAAGTCTAACAGCTCGTTTTTTGTTAAATAAGTGCCTGTTGGATTATTTGGATTTGCAATAAAAACAATTTTTGTTTTTTTTGATGTCTTTTTAAGAATTTCTTTAACTGAAACTTTAAAATTAATTTCCTTAGCTAATTTTACATTTGCCCCAACGATTTTGGAGTATATCCTATACATGAGGAAACTATACTGAGGAACAACAACTTCATCATTTTCTCTAAGGAACAATTGACAAAGCATTTGAATTACTTCGTCAGAACCAGAGCCACAAATTATCTTGGATTTATCACAACCATACTTCTTTGATATTTTTTGTGTTAATTCCGAAAATTTACTGTCTGGATATTTTGATATATCAAATTTAGACTTAACAATTTTTTCGACATTTTTACTGACACCTAAAGCAGATTCATTTGCAGATAACTTAATAATATTTTTATTACCAGCCAATAAGGATTTTCCTGGTTTGTAACTCTGTAATTTTATGTTTTTAAATCTTGGTAATGTCATAGTAAATATTTCACTATAAATAGTCTTTTAACTAGATAAAACAATAATTAATTGAGCAATATTTGACATATAAATTCCTTTGAAGTAAAAGCTGCATGCGCTGATTTATACTGAATTGCGAGCGCTATAAAAAAACCGCTAAAATGTTTTTTTTCTCACAATTCAATCAGTACAATTATTATGAATAAGAATATTGATACAAAAAAAATAATTATATCAAATCCCCTTAAATTGGATTGTGGTAAGGAGATTAATAACTTTCCAATAGCATATGAGACATATGGGGAATTAAACAGTGAAAAAAGTAATGCAATATTAGTTTTCCATGCTTTGACTGGAGATCAATATGTTTCTGGAAAAAACCCAATAACTAATAAAGATGGTTGGTGGAGTTATGTTGTTGGAGAAAATAAGCCAATTGATACAAATAAATTTTTTGTGATTTGTGCAAACGTTATTGGAGGCTGCATGGGATCTTATGGACCTAGCACAATAAATGAGTCCACTGGTAAACAAATAGGAACTGATTTTCCAATTATAACTATTAACGACATTGTTAACGCTCAATATGAGCTAATTAAATATTTAGAAATTGAAAAACTTTTTGCTGTAGTAGGTGGTTCAATGGGTGGAATGCAAGTACTTCAATTTGTTGCCAACTTTCCAGATAAAGCAAAACTTGCAATACCGATTGCTTGCACATCTAGTCACTCGGCACAAAACATAGCGTTTAATGAATTAGGAAGACAGGCAATTATGGCTGACAGTAAGTGGGAAAATGGATTTTATAGTAATTACAAATTAAATCCCGACAAAGGGTTAGCGGTAGCAAGAATGGCAGCACATATTACTTATCTTTCTGAAAAAGGATTGCAGGAAAAATTTGGAAGAAAATTGCAAGATAGGGATAGCCTAAGATATGGATTTGAGGCAGATTTTCAAATTGAGAGTTATCTTAGATACCAAGGATCTGTGTTTGTTGATAGATTTGATGCTAATAGTTATTTATATATAACTCGTGCAATGGATTATTTTGACTTATCTAAACAATACAAAGGAAACTTATCTGGTGCATTCAAAGAAACTAAAACAAAATTTTTTGTAATATCATTTACATCAGATTGGTTGTATCCAACATCGGAGAATAGAGAAATAGTTATAGCACTAAATTCTATTGGTGCAGATGTCGGATTTGTAGAAATAGAATCTGATAAGGGGCATGACTCATTTTTGCTCGATGTTCCAAGTTTCCTAAAGACACTTGGCGATTATATTAATTCAACCTACAAAGTTATAAATGAAAGAAGAATTTAACATTATATCTAATTTGATAGAAGAAAATACTAGAGTTCTAGATGTCGGTTGCGGCAATGGAGACTTGATGAAATTTTTACAAGAAAACAAAACTAAAGATATTCGTGGACTAGAAATCTCTAAAGAAAAAGTTCAAAATTGTTTATCAAAAGGATTAACTGTAATTGAGGGGAATGCTGAAAGCGATTTAAAACAATTTCCTAAATCGTCTTTTGATTACGTTATTTTAAGCCAAACATTACAAGCTTTTCTTAATCCTGAATTAGTTATTAATGAATTACTAAAAGTAGGAAAAAAAGTAATTGTTACTATACCTAATTTTGGTTACTGGAGAGTTAGACTACAATTATTGTTTAAAGGCACAATGCCTGTAACAGAAAATTTACCTCATGAGTGGTACAATACACCAAATTTGCATATGTGCACAATTAAAGATTTTTATAATTTTTGCAGTAGTAAGAATATTAAAATATTTAAGTCTATCGCTTTAAAAAAAAGTCGAATTTCAGAAATAAATAAATCAAATTTAAATTATAAAAATCTTGACTCTCATTTAGGTATATTTTTAATAGAAAGTTAAATGAAAGTAGAAATTATTAAGTGTCTGGAAGATAATTTTTCTTACATTTTAATTAATGAAGCTAATAGAAATTGTTGTGTTGTTGATCCTGGTGAAGCAGATCCAATTATAAATTATTTACAGAAAAATAAATTAAATTTAAAATATATATTAAATACACATCATCATCTTGACCATGTTGGTGGGAATGAAGAATTAAAAAAAAAATTTAATGCAGAAGTAATAGGTTATATTGGAGATAAAAATAGAATACCTCAAATTGATATTTGCTTAAGTGATGGTGAAATTTGGAAGAAGGATATTTTTGAAACAAAAATATATCATGTCCCTGGCCATACAATAGGTCATATCTGTTTTCATTTTTTTAAAAATAAGTTAATTTTTACAGGAGATACTTTATTCTCTATGGGATGTGGAAGAATTTTTGAAGGGAGTTATGAGCAAATGTACAACTCACTACAAGTTTTAAAAAATTTAGATAAAGATACAAAAATTTATTGTGGACATGAATATACTTTAAAGAATTCTGAATTTTGTTTAGCACAAGATTCCAATAACAATGAATTACTAAACAAAATTAAAGAAATTAAAGAAAAAATTAAACAAGGTAAAACTAGTATGCCATCAACGATTGGTGAGGAACTTAATTGTAACATTTTTCTTAAGTCAAACGATCTAGAAAATTTCAAAAAATTGAGGGATTTAAAGGATAATTTCTAAGTTATTAACCTTGACTATGATGCAACCCAGACTATATTGCTGACTATAAAAATTAGGGCTAACAATGTCATTCGCGGTAATTCAAACAGGTGGTAAACAGTATAAAGTGAAAGCTGGAGAGATTCTCAAAGTTGAAAAGCTCGAAGATTCAAAAGGAAATTCAAAAATTGAGTTTAATGAAATACTAGCTTACGGAGATGATAAAAATTTAGAGTTAGGAGAGCCGACAATTAGTGGAGCTAAAGTTGAAGCTGAATTAATAAAAAATGGAAAAAATAGAACAGTTCTTATTTTTAAAAAAAGGAGAAGGCAAAATTCGAGAAGAAAAAATGGTCATAGACAAAAATTTACAATGGTAAGAATAAGTAAAATCTATTCAAAAGAAGGTAAAGTTATTTCTGAAGCAGAAAAAAGAAAAGAAATACCATCAAAAAAAACAGTTGAAACTAAGGAAGCAGCTAAATAAAAAGTAATTTATGGCAACGAAAAAAGCAGGTGGATCGTCAAGAAACGGAAGAGATAGTGCAGGTCGTAGACTTGGTGTGAAAAAATATGGTGGCGAGATGGTTGTGCCTGGCAACATTATTGTAAGACAAAGGGGAACTAAAATATTTCCTGGAGAAAATGTTGGCATGGGTAAAGACCATTCGATATTTTCAGTTGTTAAAGGTAAAGTAGAGTTTAAAAAATCAAAATCTGATAGAACTTACGTTTCTGTAAAGCCCAATTAATAGATACAACACTCACATAGTTGTTATATGAAATTTCTAGATCAAGTTAAGATATATGTAAAAGCTGGCAACGGAGGGTCAGGATCTCCAAGTTTTCGTAGGGAAAAATTTGTAGAGTTTGGTGGCCCTGATGGCGGCGATGGAGGGAAAGGAGGATCTGTAATTCTTATTAGTGAAAGAAATCTTAATACTTTGATTGATTACAGGTATCAACAACACTTCAAAGCTGAAAGAGGAAAGGATGGCAGCGGAAAAAACAAAACTGGGAAAGGTGGTGAAGATTTATATTTAAAAGTACCTTTAGGAACACAAGTATTTGAAGAAGATAATAAAACACTTATTTATGATTTTAAAAGTCAGAAAGAGGAATTTTTAGTAGCAAGCGGAGGTAAGGGAGGATTTGGAAATACAAGATTTAAGTCCTCAACCAATAGAGCCCCAAAGAAATTTACAAAGGGGGGTCAAGGAGAGGAATTTTGGATTTGGCTTCAACTAAAAACAATTGCTGATATCGGTATCATAGGATTGCCCAATGCTGGGAAATCCAGCTTGCTTGCATCAATGACGAGTGCAAATCCAAAAATAGCAAACTATAAATTTACTACAATTAATCCAAATCTTGGTGTTGCTAGTTATGATGACAAAGAAGTTACTTTAGCAGATATACCAGGCTTAATTGAGGGTGCTCATACCGGAACTGGTCTTGGAATAAAGTTTTTAAAACATATAGAAAGGTGCAAAACTTTGCTGCATTTAATAGATATAACTGAAGATGATTTATTTATTTCTTACAATCAAGTCAGAAAAGAATTATCAAAATACAGTAAAGATTTAGTTAAAAAAAAAGAAATAGTAGTTTTAAATAAAACTGACTTAATTGATGAAGAGGAAAAAAAAGAGAAGATAAAAAAACTCAAGAATAAATTAAAAAAAAATATCTTTTTAATGTCAACAATGGATAAAAAATCAGTATCAGATATAAAGTCAAAGTTGGTAAACTATGTATCTTAAGGACTCCAAAACTGTAGTAATAAAAATAGGTTCATCTTTATTAATAAATGACAATAAAATTATTAGAGAAAAATGGCTTTTGGAATTTGCTAAAGATATTAAAGAGTTACAAAAACTTAAAAAGAACGTTGTTATAGTGAGTTCTGGAGCAATTGCTTTAGGGTGTAAAAAATTACAATTAAATAAAAAAACTTTAAAGCTTGATAAAAGTCAAGCTGTTGCATCAATTGGACAAATAGAATTAATGAATCTTTTTAAAAAGACATTTAGCTCAAATAAAATAAATATTTCTCAAATTCTAATTACTTTAGAAGATACTGAACAAAGAAGAAGAGCTATAAATGCTAAAAGAACTTTCGAAAACTTATTTGAGCTTAATTTTGTACCTGTTGTTAATGAAAATGATAGTATTGCAACTTCTGAAATTAAATACGGAGATAATGACAGATTAGCATCAAGAGTTGCACAAATATCAGGCGCAGATTGCTTAATATTATTGTCTGATGTTGATGGATTGTATTCTAAAAACCCAAAAATTCATAAAAATGCTAAATTGATTAAAGAAATAAAAAATATTGATTCTAAAATTGAAAATTTTTCAAGTAAAAGCACAAGTGAGTATGGTACTGGTGGAATGAAAACGAAAATTGATGCTGCAAAAGTATGTCAAGTCTCGGGCTGCTATATGGCTATTGCAAATGGTTTAATTAAAAGACCAATTAAAAATATACTAGAACATAATTCTGGGACATGGTTTTTGCCAAAAGTATCTAAATTAGACGCAAGAAAAAAATGGATAATTAGCTCTATATCTCCAAAAGGAGAAATTATTATAGATGATGGCGCTTTAAATGCTTTAAAAAATGGAAAAAGTTTATTAGCTGCAGGTATTAGAAAAGTTTCAGGAAAATTTGTTAAAGGTGATCATGTTAGAATTTTAGATAAAAATAATAAAGAATTTGCTAGAGGGTTGAGCAGTTTTACATCTGATGAGATATCCAAAATAAAAGGAGAACATTCTAACAAGATTAGTAATCTTTTAGGCTATGTTACAAAGTCTGAAGTTATACATAAAGATGATATGGTTAAAATTTAATGAGTAAACTACTTAAAAAAATTGGATTGAATTCTAGAAAAGCTTTGAATTCAAGTATTAGTCCAAAAAAAAAGAATAAAGTTTTAAAAGATTTTGTAAAATTAATAGAGATTAATAAGAATAAAATTATTAGCGAAAATGAGAAAGATATTTTTTATGCAAGAGGAAAAAAATTAAAAGAAAACTTAATTCAAAGACTCACTCTTAGTAATAATAAATTAAAAAGTATAATTGACTCTGTTAAAACTATTACTTCTATTAAAGATCCTATAGATCAAGTAACTTCCAAATGGAAAAGGCCAAATGGACTTGAAATTAGAAGAGTTACAATACCAATAGGAGTTATAGGAGTAATATTTGAAAGTAGACCCAATGTTACTTCGGATGTATCAGCACTATGTTTTAAATCTGGAAATGCTGTTATTTTAAGAGGTGGTTCCGAAGCCTACAATAGTAATAAAATTTTAGTAAATTTATTTAGGAAAGCTCTAAAAAAAAATAAAGTAAACGAAAATTATGTCCAGTTTATAAATAACAAGAGCAGAAAACTCGTCGATTATTTATTATCAAAAATGGAAAACTCCATTGATGTTGTAATACCACGAGGCGGAAAAAATTTAGTAAAAAAAGTTAAACAACTTTCAAAGGTTCCAGTTATTGGTCATTTGGAAGGAATTTGTCATACATATATTGATAAAGAGGCAGAAGATAATATGGCAAACAAAATAGTATTAAATGCTAAGTTGAGAAATACTAGTATATGTGGTGCAACTGAAACTCTCTTAATACATAAAAGTAAATCGAAATCAGTGAATTTAATTTTAAATTCACTAGCTAAAAGCGGTTGTAAAATTTTAGCTGATAAAAAAATAAGTAAATTATTTAAAGGCAAAACATATCCTGCAAATAATAATACTTGGTCAAAAGAACATCTTTCACCGATTATTTCAGTTAAATTAGTGAATAATGTCAAAGAAGCAGTTGCCCATATCAACAAATATGGAACTATGCATACAGATGCAATAGTAACCAAAAACAAAAATACAGCAAAATTCTTTATTAAGAATGTAAAAAGCTCTATTGCTATTCAAAATTCATCAACACAATTTGCTGACGGAGGAGAATTTGGTTTTGGTGGAGAGGTTGGAATTTCAACAAATACCTTGCCACCAAGAGGTCCTGTCGGTCTAAATCAGTTAGTAAGTTATAAATATGAAGTTTATGGTACAGGGCAAATTAGAAAATAAAAAGATTGGTGTACTCGGTGGATCGTTCGATCCAGCGCATGTTGGTCATGTAAGAATTTCTAAATTAGCAAAAAAAAATTATGATTTGAGCCAAGTTATATGGGC
>CACIGO010000011.1:0-28627 GCA_902586225.1 uncultured Pelagibacteraceae bacterium | reverse complement strand
TGAAGAAATTGCTAACATATCAAGTGGACCAAAATTATTTCAACTTTATATCCATAAAGATAAATCATTTACTGATGATTTGATTGATAGGTGTAAAAGAGCAAACTTTGACGGTTTATGCTTGACTGTTGATACTTTGGTTGCAGGAAATAGAGAAAGAGATCACAGAACTGGTTTTACAACTCCTCCTAAATTCACATTAGAAAGTATAATGAATTTCGCGATGAGACCAGGATGGTTATTCAGATATTTTACGAATAAGAAATTTGAACTTGCTAATATTAAACACAAAACTGACAAGGGAACTAACATTACAAAATCCGTAATAGACTATGTTAATGAACAGTATGATCCACAAATGAATTGGGAAGATGCAGAATACTGTATAAAAAAGTGGGACGGACCTTTTGCCTTGAAGGGTGTAATGTCTGTAGAGGATGCAAAGAGAGCAGTTGATATTGGTTGCACAGCAATAATAATATCAAATCATGGAGGAAGACAACTTGATGGATCTAGAACTCCTTTTGATCAACTAAAGGCTATTTCAGATGCTGTGGGTGATAAACTTGAGATAATTTTAGATGGAGGTGTTAGACGGGGAACTCATGTTCTCAAGGCTTTAGCTGCAGGAGCTACTGCTTGTAGTTTTGGTAAAGCTTTTTTGTTCAGTTTAGGAGCGGGTGGTCAGCAAGGAGTAGAGAGGCTGCTTCAAAATATGCACGATGAAATTAGAAGAAATATGATCCTTATGGGCTGCAAAAGTGTAAAAGAGTTAGATAGATCAAAGATAATTTACCGAAATTAAATATTTTTTATAAATAATTTTTATTATTATTTTCACTTTAAATAAATAGACATGAAGTTGCTTTTCAGTTAGTTTGTCGACGAAAAATTATGATTGAATTAGCAAAAGCATTAGATCGTTTAGGAACTGAAAGTGCATTTTCTGTTCTAGCAGAAGCAAAAAAATTAGAAGCACAAGGCAAACCTATGATCCATTTAGGTCTAGGACAACCTGACTTTAAAACTCCAAAACATGTTGTTGAAGCTGCAAAAAAAGCTCTAGATGACGGTCATCATGGTTATGTTTTATCAAATGGAATTCCAGAATGTCGAGAAGCTGTCGCAAGATGGGTCAAGAGACTTTACAACGCTGATATTGATCCAAATAGAGTTTTAATAATGCCAGGTGGTAAACCTACAATGTATTATGCAATTACTTGTTATGGTGAACCAGGTGTTGAAATAATTCATCCAACTCCAGCTTTTCCAATTTATGAGTCAATGATTAATTATTCTGGAGCAAAAGCTGTGCCATACGACTTAACTGAGGATAAAGATTTAAAATTTGACCCAGACAAAATTCTATCTTTAATAACTGACAAAACTAGACTTTTAATTTTGATTAATCCAAATAACCCAACTGGAAGTTTTGTTGAAAAGCCTGCAATTGATTACTTAGCAAAAGAATTAGAAAAACATCCGCAGGTCACAATTTTAAGTGATGAAATTTATAGTAGACAAATTTTTGATTATAAGGAAATGCCAACTTTCTTTAACTATCCTAATTTAAGAGACAGATTAATTGTTCTTGAGGGTTGGAGTAAAGCATATTCTATGACTGGATGGAGACTTGGTTGGAGTTACTGGCCAGAGCATTTGGTTGAACATGTAAACAAACTTTTGATTAATAGTGTATCATGTGTAAACGCAGCAGCTCAATATGCTGGTATAGCTGCATTAGATGGTCCTGAAGACTCAATTAAAGATATGTTAGATAAATTTACATTAAGAAGAAATTTAATTCACAAAGGATTAAATGATTTACCAGGAGTTGAGTGTAGTTTGCCGGGAGGAGCTTTTTATGCTTTTCCTAATATAAAAGGGACTGGCATGAACGGATCTGAGTTTTGCAAAAAAGCTATGCATGAAGCTGGAGTTGCGATTGTTCCAGGCACTGCCTTTGGTAAAACTTGTAATGATTACGTTAGATTTAGTTTTGCCGCATCTAGAGATAATATAATGCAAGCCTTAGAAAATATAGGCAAGATGCTTTCTAAATAAACTGTATTTTTAATTAATATTTTTGTATTATTAAAGAATGAACGAAACTGTCCAAGCAGAATTAAAAAAGATATTTAACGGAAGATTTTCTACCTCGGAGTCTACTCGTGCAAATTATGCAAGAGGGGAAGATACCTATAACCCAATATTATCGAAGGCAGTTGTATTTCCAGAAACTAATGAAGAAGTTTCAAAAATTCTAAAAATTTGTAACGAGCATAAAATTCCAGTGGTTCCATTTGGAACCGGCACATCTCTTGAAGGCCATGTTGTTGGAAATCAAAATGGTATTACGATTTCTCTAGAAAAAATGAATAAAGTTTTAAGTGTAAATGCTGAGGATTTTGACTGCAGAGTGCAAGCAAATGTAACAAGAAAGCAATTAAATGAATATTTAAGAGAAGATGGAGTATTTTTTCCAATAGATCCTGGCGCGGATGCTGCACTCGGTGGAATGGCATCTACTTCAGCTTCAGGAACAATGGCAGTTAAATATGGAACAATGAGAACCGTTATTTCTGGTTTAACAGTTGTTTTACCAAATGGAGACATAATTAAAACCGGTGCAAGAACTAAAAAAACTTCTGCGGGATATAACTTAACTAATTTGTTTATTGGATCTGAGGGAACTTTAGGAATTATTACAGAAGTTCAATTAAGATTATCACCAATACCTGAGAGCATAATGAGTGCAGTTTGCTATTTTCCAGATTTAGACTCAGCAGTAAAGACTGCGCAAGAAGTTATTCAGTATGGTGTTCCAATTGCAAGAATTGAAATGTTAAACAAAGATCAAATGGAAATTAGCATCAAATATTCAAAGTTAGAAAACATCAAAGCATCACCAACTTTATTCTTTGAATTCCATGGTAGTGAGCTAACAAATAACGAGTCTATAAAAATTGTAGAAGAATTATCAAAAAATAATGGTGGAAGTGATTTTCAATGGGCATCTTCTCCAGAAGAACAAAAAATACTATGGAAAGCAAGGCATGATGTTTATTATTCAGTAAAAGCTTTAGGTCATGATATGAAAGTTTACTCTACAGATGTTTGTGTACCAATTTCAAAGTTAGTAGAGTGTATTTCGTGGGCAGAAAAAGAAGTTAAAAAGTTAGGTCTAACTGCACCGATGGTTGGTCATGTTGGAGATGGAAATTTTCACTCCATAATACTGTATGATCCTGACGATGAAGAAAAACAAAAAAAAATTAGACAATACAGCGATGATCTAATTAATAAAGCTTTAGAGCTAGAGGGAACAATTACAGGAGAACATGGAATTGGTCTTCAAAAAAAACATTACTTATTAAGAGAGCACCCAGATAATTTACCAGTGATGAAAGCTATTAAAAGAAGTATCGATGTAAACAATATCATGAATCCTGGTAAGGTTTTTGATCTAAATTAATCCAAAATAAAATGAAAAAAATTTTAATCACAAGAAGGCTTTTAAGATCTTGTGAGGATAAAGCTAAAGAATTATTTGATGCTAACTTTAATTTAAATGATGAACTCTACTCTCAAAAGAAGCTAATAGAGATGAGTGCAGGCTGCGATGGTATTTTATCAGCTCTAACAGATAAGCTTGATGCAGAAACAATTAATCAATTACCTGATAGTGTTAAAATTATATCAAATTT
This sequence comes from uncultured Pelagibacteraceae bacterium, assembly GCA_902586225.1. Classification (GTDB taxonomy): domain Bacteria; phylum Pseudomonadota; class Alphaproteobacteria; order Pelagibacterales; family Pelagibacteraceae; genus Pelagibacter. Next base: position 24,920 of record CACIGO010000011.1, on the reverse strand, counting down.
TGCTGTAGGTTTTGGAAATATAGATTTAGAAGCTGCAAAGAAAAGAGGGATCGCAGTTACAAACACGCCAGATGTTTTAACTGATGCCACTGCTGAAATTGGGGTTTTGTTGATATTAGGTGCATGCAGAAGAGCATCTGAAGGAATTGAAAAAGCTAGAGAAGGTGGCTGGGTTTGGTCAGCAGATATGTTGATTGGTAAACAATTAACAGGCACTAGACTTGGAATACTTGGTATGGGTAGAATTGGTCAAAAAATAGCTAAAATAGCTAAATCTTTAGGTATGATAATTCATTATCACAATCGTTCAAAATTAAGCGAAGAAAAAGAACAAGGCGCAACTTACCACGACAACTTAAATGATTTGATGAAAGTCTCTGATGTCCTTTCGGTATGTTGTCCTGCATCTAAAGAGACAATTAATTTAATCAATAAAGATACACTAGAACTATTACCAAAAGGTGCAGTTGTGACCAATGTTGCAAGAGGAGATATTATTGAAGATGAAGCTTTAATAGATGCTTTGGAAAGAAGAAAAGTTTATGCAGTTGGGCTAGATGTATACAAAAATGAACCAAATTTAAATCCAGGATATCTTAAACACAAAAGTGCTTTTATTCTTCCTCATTTGGGTAGCGCAACTAAAGAAACTAGAACTGCAATGGCCAATCTGGCCATAGATAATATGGATGAGTTTTTCAAAACAGGAGACTGCAAAAACAAAGTAAATTAACAATCTGAAGTTGTAATTGGTAATTAAAATTATTCTAACTTTCTAGACATATTTTTTATTTCAATTTAAAATTTATTTATAAAAAATAAATTTAGAGAGGAAATAATGAAAGCACAGGTTTTACATAAGTATGACCCAGAAATGAAAGCAGATGTTTGGGTCACAGGTGAAGAGTTACCAAATCCTAAAATTGAGAAAGCAAGCGATGTGATTGTTAAAATTGGAGCTGCAGGTGTTTGTAGAACTGATTTGCATATAATTGAAGGAGTTTGGAAGCACATTACAGATCAAAATAACGATCTGTTGCCGATGGTAATGGGACATGAGAACGCTGGATGGATAGAGGAAGTTGGTAAAGATGTTACAGGATTTAAAAAAGGTGATGCAGTTATTTTACACCCTAAAGTTTCTGGCACAGGAGGAACATGCTTAGATTGTAGAAGAGGAAACGATATGCATGCTGAAGATCCAATTTTTGCAGGTTTGAATGTAAAACACGGGGGATATTCAGAATTACTTCAAACTAGCGTAAGAAATCTAATAAAAATTCCAAAAGTTTTAGGTCCAATAGACGTTGCGCCATTTTCAGATGCAGGTTTGACTGCTTACAGAGTTGTAAAAAAAGCTACTAGACACCTTCTGCCAGGTGAAAATTGTGTAATCATAGGTGCTGGTGGATTAGGACATATAGCAATTCAATGTATGAAAGCAATGTGTGCTGCAAATATTATTGTTGTTGAAAAAGCAAAAGCACCTTTAGAACATGCAATGGAACTAGGAGCTGACCATGGAGTTTTAATAGATGGTAATGAAATTGAAAAAGTAAAAGAACTTACAAAAGGAAAAGGTGCAGAGGCTGTTATAGATTTTGTTGGTGAAAAAGGTTCTACGCCAATGGGAATTAAAATGACCAAAGCAACTGGGACTTTCTATATTGTAGGTTACGGAGAAGAAATAAGAGTTTTGGCGATTGATATGATCGATCAAGAAAAAAGTATAGTTGGAAGCTTAGTAGGTACATGGGCTGAATTATATGAATTAATGGAACTAGCAGATAAAGGTTTAGTAAAACTTTCAATGAAAGAATACAAACTTGAAGAAGCTAATAAAGCACTACATGATTTAAATGATGGTAAGATTAAAGGTCGTGCAGTGTTAGTTCCATAATTAACAACAAAGAGAGGAAAAAAGATGAAGACAATAAAAACTTGCGTAACCGCTCTAATATCAGCTTTGTTGGTATTTAGTCCTGTTGCGTATGCTGATAAGTGGAGTGATCAGTTTCCACATATCAAAGCAACTGGGGATATTCCTGGTGATTGTTCTTACGAGTCTATGTCTAAGAAAAACTATAAAGGCAAGACGCTTAAGATTAATACACATGCTGTACCAGTCATGGGAGAGCCAACAGCTCTACATGCTGAGCAGTTCGCTAAACTTACTGGAGCAAAAGTTGATGTTACTCATACACCAGCAGGTGACTTATATGCGAAAGCAATGGTACCATTTCAAGCTGGACAAGCTCCATATGACATCGTTTTTGGATTTTCAAACTTCATTAACGATTGGAGAAGATACTTAGAGCCAGTTCCAAAAAAATACGTTGAGATGAAACAAATGAAAGACGTTACTCCATCGCACATTGGTGTAGCATCTTGGGATGGTGTTATGTATCAGTTTCCGGTTGATGGAGACAGACACTATCTAAAATATAGAAAAGATGTAATTGATAATCCTGAGTACCAAAAACAATATAAGGATGCTACTGGTAAAGAACTAAGAGTTCCTCAAACTTGGAAAGAGTATGGAGAAATGGCAGCTTACTTTAATAATTGGGACTGGGATGGAGATGGAGAGAAAGAATACGGATCTGCTGAAGTTATGAAAAAAGACGATCTAATGTATGCTGCTTTCTATTCAAGATCTGCTGCTTACTCAAAAAATCCTAAAACACCTGGTGGTTTTTTCTTTGATTTAGAAACTATGAAACCACTAATTAACAATCCAGGTTTTGTTGAAGCTTTAACTGACTGGGTTGAGGCAACTAAATATGTTCCTCCAGGAGGAATAAATTTTGGTTTAGGTGATGAAATTGGATCATTTGGTGGAGGACAAACTTTGTTTAGTTTTTCATGGGATGATGCATTTGTTGCCGCTATGCAACCAGATAGTCCAATAAACAATAAAGTTGGTGCTGCACAGTTACCAGGAGCAATGAAAGTTTGGAATAGAAAAACTAACTCTTGGGATGAAGGCTTTAACCAAGCTCCTTTCTTCGTATGGGGATGGGCAGTTGGAGTAGCTAAGAAAAGTAAAGAGAAAGAAATGGCTTTCGATTACCTATGTTTCTTTGCTAACGAAGCTAATCACCAAGCAGACATTGGAATAGGCAGATTTGGTGTAAACCCATTTAGAAATGATGACTTTAAAGTTGATGTATGGACACAAATTGGTTGGGATAAAGATATTGCTCAATCATATGTTGATACTCTTGCACAAATGGAACAAAGTAAAAATAGAGTATTTCCATTAAGAGTTCCTGGAACTTTTGAGTTTAATGCTGCATTGGCTACTGCTGCCGCAAAAGCATTAGCTGGTCAATTATCTCCACAAGCTGCTTTAGACGAAGCTGCTAAACAGTGGGAAGATATACTTAACAGAGTAGGAAAAGATAACGTAAGAAAAGCCTATGCTGTTGGTGTAGCAATGGAAGATAATAAGCAATAATTTTGTAAAACTTGTGGCCGTTTTTTAACGGCCACATTTTAAAATAATCCAAAAAAAAAATTATGAATTTTAAACACAAGTTTGTTTTTTTATTCCCAGGATTGTTTGTACTTATTGGAATTTTAATTTTTCCAATTATTTTTACTATTAGATTAAGTCTTTCTGGATGGAATAGTTATACACCAGAAATGAACTTCATAGGTATTACGAATTATATAAGATTATTTACTGATGATCCTAGGTTTTGGGAGTCTTTTTTTAGGCTAAGTTTTTTATCGGTTACCACAGTTGTTCTTCAATATGTTATCGGATTTGCTCTAGCGATGATGGTTTGGAGAGAAATAAAATTTAAAAGATTTTTTAGAGTAATTTTCCTAGTACCAATGATGACAACTCCAGTAATAATGACTGTTATTTGGAGAACATTTTTTCATGAATCACTAGGTCCTGTAAATGATTTGTTAGGTGGATTAGGAGTAAAACCTATTTTATGGTTGAGTGATCCAGTTATTGCGAAGTTTACTGTTATAATTGTTGAGGTTTGGCAATGGACACCATTTATGTTTTTACTATTACTAGCTGGACTTTTGTCACTTCCAAAAGAACCCTTTTTGGCAGCCGCTATAGATGGAGCAAGTCCATTTAGAAAATTTGTTTATGTAACTTTTCCTTTGATGGCTCCAATATCAATTGGAGCAATAATAATAAGACTTATTGAGGCTTCAAAAATAATGGATACAGTATTTGTTTTGACTTCAGGAGGACCAGGTACTGCAACTGAGACGTCAAGTTTTTATATTTATATAAAAGGATTAAGAGAATTTCAGATGGGTTATGCAGCAACCTTATCTTTCACTTATCTTGTCATAATGATTATCAGTTTAACGATAATAGCTAAAGTTTTAACCAAATTAATGATCAAAGAATAACCATGAGCAAACTTTACACTTTTCTTAAATATTTCTTTATTACATTTTGGACTGTATTTGTTGTTGCGCCATTTCTGTGGGCTGTATCAACATCTTTTAAAGACTTCCAATCTGTAAATAGTAAAGTAACTTATATACCTTGGTTAGATTTTGAACCAACACTGGAGGGTTGGAGAGTTTTAATTAAGTCTCCTGCGAAAGGTGGAGTAGATATTGTTGAGCCTTATTTCAATAGTATTTTTGTAACCTGTACTGCTAGTTTAATAAGCATTGTTCTTGGTACTCTTGCTGCCTATGCACTATCAAGATTTACCTTTAAAGCTGGATTTGTAAGAAACAACGATATTACTTTTTTCTTCATTTCACAAAGAATCATGCCTCCAATTGTATTATCAATTCCTTTCTTTATTTTTCTAAGCACAATAGGATTGCTTGATAGTTTATTAGGTCTAGTGGTCGTATATATCGTTTTATTGATGCCAATTGCTGTTTGGATTATGGTAGATTTTTTTAATAGAGTTCCAAAAGAATTAGATGAGACTGCATTAATTGACGGGTGTAATCCCTATCAAGCTTTCTATAAAGTTGTTTTACCAAATTCAATACCTGGTTTAATTGTTGCAGGAATGTTTTGTATTATTTTTGGGTGGATAGATTTCTTTTTTGCATTTATTTTGACATTTACTGAAGTACAATTGTTACCTGTAAAAGTTGTTGCACTTAATTCGTCAATAACACCATGGTGGAGTCTTTCGGCATCAGCTTTAGTCTCAGTTGCACCATTAATAATCGTTGCATTTATAGTTGAGAGATATCTATCAAAAGGAAATTTATCAGGAGCATTAAAATAATGAATTTAATCGGAGAGAAAATTTCTTATAAACCTGATGAGCAGTTTCATTTAAACGATGTCTCATTTAATTTTAAAAAAGGTAATTTGTATACCATTTTAGGCAGGACTTTATCTGGCAAGACAACACTTTTAAAAACAATTGCAGGATTATTAAATCCAGATCAAGGCTCAATTTCTTTTGAGGAAAAAGACTTTATTAAAATACCAGTTTGGGAAAGAAATGTTGCTATGGTTTATCAACAATTTATTAATTACCCTCACTTAAATGTTTATGAAAACATAACTTTTCCATTAGAACAGAGAAAACTAAGTCCTGAGCAAATAAAAAAAGATGTAGATGAAGCTCTAAAAACTGTTGGATTAGTTGGATTTGAAAATAGAAAAATTCAGGAATTATCTGGTGGACAGCAACAAAGAGTTGCACTTGCAAGATCACTTGCAAAAAAAGCAAAAATTTTGTTGCTAGATGAACCGTTAGTTAATTTAGATTATAAACTTAGAGAGCAGTTAAGAGAAGAATTTAAAAGAATATTCTCAGAAGGACTTTCCCAAGATACAATTTTAATTTATTCAACAACAGATCCCCAAGAAGTAATGGAACTAAATGGAGAAGTAATTGTTTTAGATGAAGGAAAGGTATTACAAAAAGGGCCTGCTAAAGAGATTTTTGAAAATCCATCTAATTTAAAAGTTGCAGAAATATCAAATGATCCACCAATGAATGTTTTGAAGGGTTCAAAAAATTTAAAAAATCTGAACTTTGAGAATATTTCTTTAGAAATTCCAAATCATTTTAAAAATTTAGAAGATAAAGATTATAATTTTGGAATTAGAGCTTCAGAAATAAAACTTGATGAAAATGGTGAAGAATTCGAGATAGAATTAGCAGAGATTAGTGGTTCAGAAACGTTGCTTCACTTAAAAAGAGGAAATTCAAAAATAATTGCTTTAATCGAGGAAGTAATGAATTTTAAAATTCATGAGAAAGTAAAAATAAATTTTAATGCAAATAAGTTTTATGCTTTTGGAGAAGATGAAAAATTAGTCTCGTCGCCATATGGAGGAACAAATGGCTAAAATTGATTTATCAAATATCTCTCATACTTATAATCCTCTAGATCCAAAACCAACATATGCTCTTAATCCGTTTTCAATGACTTGGGAAAATGGCAAGCGGTATGCAATTTTGGGACCTTCTGGGTGTGGAAAAACCACAATGTTAAATATTGTTTCTGGATTAGTGAGACCATCCAAAGGTGAAATATTATTCGATGAAATACCTGTCACCGATTTAAAAACAGAAGATAGAAATATTGCCCAAGTTTTCCAATTTCCAGTAATTTACAATACAATGACTGTTTATGATAATTTAGCTTTCCCGCTAAGATGCAGGGAATTTACAAAAGAAAAAATTGAAGAAAGAGTAAAGGCAGTTTCAGATACTTTAAACTTATCTTCATTTTTAAACTCACCAGCAAGAAAATTAACGGCTGATCAAAAACAACTTATCTCTTTAGGAAGAGGGTTGGTTAGAGAAGACGTTGCAGCTGTTTTAATGGACGAACCTCTTACAGTTATAGACCCAGATTTAAAATTTAGACTTCGAAGAAACTTAAAAGAAATCAATGAACAATATAAAACAACATTGGTTTATGTAACTCATGATCAAAACGAAGCTATGACTTTTGCAGAAAATATAATTGTTATGGATCAAGGTGAAATCGTACAAGTTGGATTGCCAAAAGATTTATTTGAAAAACCTAAAACAACTTTTGTCGGTTATTTTATTGGCTCCCCTGCAATGAATATCTTTCATTCAACTGTTTCATCTGATCATGAAGTAAAAATTAATGATACTACAATTAAGACAAATTCAAATTTAGGAAATTTAAAAGATAAAAATGTTAAACTGGGTATTAGATCCGAGTTCATAGAATTGGCTGAAAAAGAAAAAAGTAATACAGTTAAAATTAAACTTACAAGAGTTGAAGACTTTGGTAATTTCAAGCTCCTTACAGGAAAAATGGGTGATTTAGTGATTAAGTCAAAAGTAGAAAGAGAAAAACCCATTCCAGATGGAGAATTAAATTTATATTTTCCACCAGAGAAATGTTGCGTTTATTCTGATGAAAAATTAGTTTAAGGGATAAATGAAACTACTAAATTTATCAGCACAACAACTTTTAAAAAAACTTAAAAATAAACAATTAACTTCTGTTGAACTTTGTAAAGCATATATAAATCAAAAACAAAAATATAATAAGAATATTCAAGCTTGGGAATATTTTAATGAAAAAAAACTCCTAATTGATGCAAAAAAATCTGATAATCAGAGAAAAAAATTAAAATCTTTAGGGGTTTTGCATGGTCTACCAATAGCACTTAAAGATATTATCTCAACATCTGAAATGCCAACAAAATATGGCGCAAGAATAAAATTAAAAAAAAAGAGTAATTTAGATGCTAAAATTGTTGAGCTCTTAAAAAAGGAAGGAGCAATAATTATGGGTAAAACCGTAACTTGTGAATTAGCTTTCTTATCGCCATCAAAAACCAAAAATCCACATGATTATTCAAGAACACCAGGAGGTTCATCTAGTGGTTCTGCAGCTGTTATTGCATCTGATATGGCACCATTATCAATTGGAACTCAAACGGGTGGATCTGTAATTAGGCCAGCCTCTTATTGTGGAGTTGTTGGTTATAAACCTACCTATGGATTAATCTCTAGAAATGGTGTTTTGCAAACATCATATAATTTAGATCAAGTCGGAGTATTTGGAAAAACAATTAGCGATGTAGAACTCTTATCGAAAGTTTTGTTTGCTAGAGACGATGCAGATGAAACAACAACAAATATTAATTTTCTTAATAAAAAAATTAAAATAAAAAAATCAAAATTTGTTTTTTATAAAACCAAACGCTGGAGAAATGTTGACAGTATTTCAAAAAAATCATTTAATAAATTTATTTTAAATAATAAAAAAATATTAAAGGTTGAGACTGCTCCCAAATATTTTGAAGATATGATTGATTGTCATACAATTATATATGAGACAGAGATGGCTCAAAATTTCCATCATTACTACAAAACTTCAAAAGGAAAACTTTCTATAGAAATTAAGAGAGCAATTATTAATGGACTAAAACATTCGGCAAAAGATTATGCTTTAGCTTTAGATGCGATGAGAACATACTCAAAAAACTTAGATAGTATATTTGAAAGGTTTGATGCAATTATAACGCCAAGTAGTTGTGGAATTGCTGACAAAGGATTTAAGACAACTGGGAGTCCAGAATTTAATAAGATTTGGTCTCTTGCACATGTGCCCTGCATTTCACTGCCAATTTTAAAGGGCGAAAAAAATTTGCCTTTAGGAGTTCAAATTATAGGCAAACAATTTGAAGATCTGAGCATGTTAAACCATGCCAAAATATTCAATAATTAAAGATAATTCATAAACATTTACAATCATAGATTGTAATTAAGTGGAAAATCCTCACTTTTTTAAAATGACTCTAAGAAACATATATGCTTTAAATGCATCAGTTAATTAACTTAAAGAGGAGAAATAATGATTAAAGAAAAAAAACTATTGAAGGGTAAAACTCCTTCAAGACGTAAATTCTTTAAGGCTGCTGCTGCGACTGGTGTTGCTGCTGTAGCTGCATCATCTTTAGCTGCTCCAGCCGTTGCCAAAGAAAGAATTGAAGCTTCTATGGTAGCTACATGGGGAAGAGATTTCCCAGGTTTAGGAACTGGTGCGCAAAGATTTGCTCAAAGAATTACAGACATGAGTGATGGAAGAATTCAAGTCACTTATTATGCAGCAAACGAGAGGGTTAAAGCGTTTGACTCATTTGATGAAGTTGCTTCAGGTAACTCGCAAATGTATCACGCTGCTGACTACTACTGGGTTAAAAAAGATCCAGCTTGGGGTTACTTTACAGCTGTACCTTTCGGTTTCACTTACACTGAAATGAACGCATGGATTAGATTTGCTGGTGGTCAACAATTATGGGATGAACTATCAGACAAATTTGGTCTAAAAAACTTTATGTGTGGAAGCACAGGAGTTCAAATGGGTGGATGGTTTAATAAGAAAATTAGAAGCCCTAATGACTTCAAAGGTCTTAAAATGCGTATGCCTGGATTAGGTGGACAAGTTATCGGTAAACTTGGAGGATCTCCAGTTTCACTTCCTGGTGGACAAATTTACGAAAACCTTGTTTCTGGTGCAATTGATGCAACAGAGTGGGTAGGTCCATGGAATGATGAAGCTATGAAATTCCAAGAAGCTGCTAAATACTACTACTATCCTGGAATGCACGAGCCAGGATCTATGTTAGCATGTGGTACTAACAAATCTTGGTTTACAAGCTTATCAAAATCAGATCAGCTATTAATTGAAGCTGCAGCTGCGATGGAAAATGACGTTATGATGTCAGAGTACAACGCTAAAAATGGTGCTGCGCTTGCAAGATTAATAAACGATCATGGTGTTAAACTAGAGAAGTTTAGCGACAAAGTTTATGATGGTTTTGCTAAAGCTGCTAATGAAGTATTTGAGGAAACAAGAGCAAGCAGTGGTCTCGCTGAGAGAATCCACTCTAGTTTCTTACAGGCTAGAAAAGACATTGGTTCTTGGACCAACTTGTCTGACTCACCTTACATTTCTCAAAGAAACAGAGCATTAGGAATGTAATCTAACTAAATTTAGTTATTAAAGGGCCCTTAATTGGGCCCTTTTTTTTTAAACAAAATCGAGTATTACTTAGGTATTTTAAAATGCTATGGTGACAAAAAATTCAAATCTTTCTCTATATCTTAGAATAATCAGTTATTCAGTTTTAGCTTTTACTTTAGCATTTCTTATAAATAATGTTTTAACAGTTTGGAGTGATTGGCCAGGAATAAAAAAAATTTTTTCACATCATGAGATGTTTGGATATAAGAAAAAAGCTCTAGAGGGATCTGATTTAAATTATGGTTATATGCAAATTGGATTGTATTTGATTTGTATTGCTGCAGTCGTTTTTTATGTTTTTAAAACATATAGCCAAACTTTGGAGCAAGATTCAAAAATTTTATCAAGATTTTCAGCATATCTTGTTAGATCATCATTTTGGGCAGTATTTTTAGTTGGCGTAGCTGACTTTGTTATATCTTTTATGGTTGTTGAAAGATTATGGGAAGCAATCTTCAGTCCTGAAGTAAAAGCATTGATGGTTAAAGCCCCTGTAAGAATTACTTATATTCACTTTCCAATAATATTAATTTCTTTCGTGATTGGATATTTTACAAAATCAGTTGGTTTTATTTGGCTAGCTGTATTGGTTGTAGTAAGTGAATTCGTAATTGTATTATCAAGATTTATATTTTCATACGAACAAGCATTTCAAGGCGATCTAGTTAGATTTTGGTATGCTGCACTTTATTTGTTTGCTAGTGCATACGCATTAATTCATGAAGGGCACGTAAGAGTTGATGTACTCTATTCTTCTTTTAGTGAAAAAAAGAAGGCATGGACAAATATGGTTGGATCGGCAGTTCTAGGAGTACCACTTACATTAATAGTTATATTTTTAGGTCTAAACGGAAAAGCCAGCATTATAAATGGTCCTGTTGTAGCTTTTGAAGTTACGCAACAAGGATCTAATGGTCTCTATCTTTTATATTTGATGGCTGTTTATCTAGCTGTTTTTGCTGTTACGATGTTAATTCAATTTACTAGCTATTTTATGGAAAGTAGTCACAAAATTTTAAAAGGTGTCAAAAATTAAATTATGGAAACATTCTTTTTAGCTGTTCTAGTTGTGATAATGATTGTTGCTCTTGCATCGGGTTACCCTGTTGCTTTTGCACTACCTGGTTCAGCTATAATTGCAATTGGTTTAGCCGCATTTTTTGGCTACATATTCGAGGGAGACTCCAGTGCTTTTTTTGCTGTAGATGGACCTATAGAATGGCTCGTTGCTGGTATTACAAATTTTAGGAGTAATTACTGGGATGTAGAAACAGATACTTTGATCGCAATTCCTTTATTTATTTTCATGGGAATTATGCTTCAAAAATCAAAAATTGCCGAAGACTTATTAATAACAATGGGCCAATTATTTGGACCAATTCCTGGTGGTTTAGGAATTTCAGTTATATTTGTTGGAGCTCTATTAGCAGCAACGACTGGTATCGTTGGAGCAACTGTAATTGCAATGGGACTAATTTCGTTACCAACAATGTTAAATAACAAGTATGACAGACAACTTGCTAGTGGAATAGTTTGTTCATCAGGAACATTAGGTCAAATTATTCCTCCATCAATTGTTTTAATTATTATTGCTGACCAGTTGGCAAGTGCATCTGATGTTGCAAACAACTTAAGACAAAATGATTATAAAGCCTTAACTGGTGAATTTAATATGCCAGGTGAATTTAGAGTAGGTTCATCAAGTGCAGGTGATATGTTCTTAGGAGCACTTTTACCAGGTCTTGTTTTAGTTGCTCTTTATATGATCTATGTGTTTATTTTTGCTAGAATAAAGAAAGGTGTTGCACCACCAGTTCCATTTAAAGGAAATTTTGATTTAAAATTTTGGTTAAGAGTAGTTGTAATTATCATACCACCACTTGCATTAATATTTGCTGTATTAGGTTCAATTTTAATGGGTATTGCTACTGTAAACCAAGCAGGTTCAATTGGAGCAATTGGTGCCACTTTGATGGCTGGTTATAGATTATATGAAGGAAAGAAAAGTGCTTTCTATCCTTTAATTTTAATTATTGGATCTCTAATTCCAATTACATTCTTTGCATCAAATTATGAATTAAATGTAAAAAATTTGGAGGAAAGAGATTTAAGTGCAATCTTTATAACCGCTTTCTTTGTAGTTATACTTGTATACGGAATAGGTTGGAGTTTTTGGAGAACTTTTAAAACAGAAAATGTTTTAAAAGAAGTTGTAACAGAAACTTGTGTGACTACTTCAATGGTATTTATTATCCTTTTAGGAGCAGCAATGCTTACTTCAGGATTTAGAGCTTTTGGGGGAGAAGAATTAGTAAGAGACTTTTTACAAGATTTACCGGGTGGTTTTTGGACACAATTTGTTGTTGTGATGATTGTAATTTTCTTGCTAGGATTTTTCTTAGACTTTATTGAAATTGCAGTTGTTGTTGTTCCAATAATTGCACCAATATTATTAGCTGAAACAGGGGCTAACGTCACAGCCGTTTGGTTGGGAGTTATGATTGGTGTTAACTTGCAGACTTCCTTCTTAACGCCGCCATTTGGATTTGCACTCTTTTATTTGAAAGGTGTAGCACCTAAAATTGTTAAAACACTTGATATTTGGAAAGGTGTTGTGCCTTTTATAATTCTTCAGCTTATAGGATTGGGAATAGTCGGTGCATACCCTAGCTTAGTAAATTATCTACCAAATAGAGTATATTTAACTTCGAATGTTGCTCCTCCACCAATGAATCCTAAATTACAGTACTGTTTGCAAGAGTACAAATTTGCAAGATTTGATTCAAACGGTGAGACAATTAAAAATGCAATATTAAAATTCCAATCTGAGGCTCCAACTAATCTGCCAGATGATAAAATGGAAATTTTAGAAGATCATTTTGATAGTGCACTAGGAACTTTTGCTCTAGTCGATAAATTAAAAAAAGTTGAGGTCGAATACAATGCATATGCTGTTGATTATAGGGATCTGCATTTCACTGTTAGAAAGAAGCAAAAGAAAATACTTAAATTAAATAAAAAAATAGAAAAATATAAAGCAGAGATTAGAAATTTAGATGATGACGAATTAGATGAGAAAAACAAAATAGAATTAAGAATTGAGGATGTAAAACTTGAAATTGAGGAAATTCAAAACTCAATTCCAGATACTTGGCAAGCTAAGAATTCAGAATTCGACAAAATAAATAAAGCTAAAAATACAACAACAAAAAGATATAGAAAGAATGTAGATGAAGCCTACGATCTACTTGATCAGTTCGCAATGTTCATAAACGATGGAGTAAAACTTCAAGAAGTATCAAAAGATATTAAACAGTTAGATTATTTTATAGCTATGGAAAGCAATACAAAAGTATATGAAAGATCAGTTACAATTATGGATGGATTGTTTGACAAGTTGAGTGAGATCTCTGGAATGGATGAATTTTTAAATAGTGTAGATGATTTATTATCAATGGTAGACTCAGACGAACTTGATCCAATGGCGATTAGAACAAAATCAAAAGAAGTTGTTGAGTTATTCAATAAAGAAGTTAGCTGGAGAGCAAATGCTAAAGAAAACTTAATGCCAAAACTTGAGGAATATAATAATGCAATCAAAGAAACAATTGGACTAAGGTTGCAGTCTAAACTAACAAAAGAGCAAGCTATCTATGTATCTAAATGTAATTCAATACATAGAGATATTTCACTAAATTTTTAAACTGTTAATTTATCAATTAATTCTGATCTTGTATAAAGACCCAAGTCTTCTGCCTTGGACTTTAATTTTTCATTAATCTCTTTTAATTTTGGAACATTTAAATCAAGCTTATTTGCAATTTCTATAATTGAACCAATTATTGGATCTATTTCTAATGGTTTGCCAGCATTTAAATCTTGAGCGGTCGAAGGTCTATGTCCTATAATTGAGACTCCACCCTTAATTCGATCCTCAATTGATATATTGAATTTAACTCCGATTTTTTCTCCAACTTGTTGGCACTCCTGCATTAAATCTTTTATTAAATTGTAAGTTTCAGGATCATTACCCATTTCATCCATAGTTTTATTTGTTAGAGCACTTACTGGGTTGAATGAACAATTCCCCCATAGTTTCACCCAAATTTCGTCTCTTAAATTTTTCTTCTGAGGAGCTTTTAAACCGCCTTCTATGAATAAACTTGAAATTATTTTTAGTCTTTCTGATCTGGTTCCATCTGGTTCACCTAAAGAAAATCGTTCACCATTACCATTATGTTTAATAACACCTGGCTCTAATATCTGACAAGCTGGATAAACTACACAACCAATTGCTCTTTCAGGTCCTAGAGTTTGCCATATTTTTCCACCTGGATCCACACTTTCAACTATTTGATTGTCTAATTTGGTACCCGTATTAGCTTTATGAAAGTACCACCAAGGTAATCCATTAATGGCGCATATAATTGAAGTTTTTTTACCCATAATTGGTTTTAAGCTTTCTGAAATTTTACTAATAGCGTTAGCTTTTACAGAAATAATTATGTAATCTTGTTCATCCAAATCTTTAGGATTGTCTGTTACATCAAATTTAAAGTTAACTTTATTATCATCTCTTATAAAAGTTAATCCATTTTGCTCTATTGCTTTTTTATGTTCTCCTCTAGCAATTAAAGAGACTTGTGCGTTTGTTTTTTTTAAACTTGTAGCAATAAATCCACCAATAGACCCAGCTCCAAATATACAAATTTTAGTCATTAGTTCACTAATCCAAACTTTTTAGCTAAAGTATTTCTTTGTAGTTTACCTGTTGCACCTTTAGGAATTTCATTTACAAAAAATATTTTCTTTGGAATTTTAAATTTTGCAAGTTTTTCATTTGAATAATTTTTTATATCATCTTCAGTACACTTCATGCCCTCTTTTATGATTATTGCGGTAGCTATATCTTCCCCAAGCATTTTATCTTCATATCCAAAGCAAACAGCTTGCTCAATATTTGGATGATCCATAAGAATGTTATCGACTTCTAAAGGTGAAATCTTTTCACCACCTTTATTAATTATTTCCTTTAATCTACCTGAGATTTTTAGATAACCATCTTTATCAAAATATCCCTGATCTCCTGTTCTAAACCAACCATTTGAAAAGCTATTTTTATTTGCATTTGGATTATTTTCATATCCGGAAGTAACATTTTCACCCCTAATGCAAACTTCTCCCTCTTCTCCTTGATTTAAAATCTTGTTATTAGTATCCATAATACAAACTTCTGGCCCAGCAGGAATTCCTACAAATCCAGGTTTTTGGGACTTAGGCGGTAAAGGATTTGAGGTCATTTGATGAGTAGCTTCCGTCATCCCATATGCTTCTATTACTGGACAATTAAATACCTCATTTAGTTTTTCAAATACAGCTGGAGGTAAGGATGCTGATGATGATCTTAAAAATCTAAGATTTAATTGTTTAGCAGTTTCTAGATTTTTATCTGCTCTCATCAATATTGCTTGATGCATTGTTGGTACTCCAGAATACCAAGTTATTTTCTCTCTTTTTGCATTATCTAAAAATTTTAATGCATTAAATCCACTACTTGCACATACAGATGCCCCTACCTTCATAGAGGCTGCAAGAACTGCAATTAAGCCATGTATATGAAATAATGGCATAATATTTAGACAATGATCTTTATCAGTTAAATTAAGGCTTTTGGAGATATTATCTGCCGAAGAAAAAATATTTTTATTTGTTAATGGAACAATCTTAGGTCTTGATGTAGTGCCCGAAGTATGCAGCACAAGAGCTTCATGATCTTCGCCTGGCAAAACATAATCACTGCTTTTTTCAAAAAGATTGAAATCTCCGCTTAAAGTATTTCCGTCTGATTTTATTTCGCAAACAGGAATTTTTAATTTATTTGCGACTTCTACTACTGGATTTTTAGAATATTTCTCTACAATCACTATCTTTGGTTTTAAATCCTCTAGGTAAAATTCGAATTCTTCAGATTTATAGTTAGGGTTTAAAGGTGCAGCAGACATGTAGCTTGAAATCGCCAAAAAACTAGTTGCCATGTAAGGACCGTTTGGCAAAACTATTGCTGCACGATCTTTATTATTAATACCATTACCTGATAATTGTTTTGAAATTCTTTCTATTAATGATTTTAAATCAACAAATTTTAGTGGAGAACTACTTTCAGATGTTATTGCAATTAGATTATCATTTTGTGTTTCTATAATATTTCTAACAATTCTAGAGTTCATCTAAATTAATAACCTTTTGCGTATCCATCTTTTCTTGGATCTGAACCGCCAACTAAATTTCCTTTTTCTCTATCTATTTGAATTGCTTGTCCACCTCCATGAGTACCATCTATATACTCAACATTATGACCGACTTCTTTTAAATTATTAAAAATTTTTTCATCAATACTTTTCTCTAATTTATAAATGTTATTGAAATGGAAAGCTCTAGGAAATGAAATGGCTTGTTGAGGAGTTAAGTTATAATCAATAATGCTATTTAAAACATGAACTTGTCCAACAGGTTGATATTGTCCTCCCATTACTCCATAAGATAATTCACATTCTCCTTTGTTGTTCATAACTATTCCAGGGATTATGGTATGTAGTGGTCTTTTTAATCCTTGAATACAATTAGGATGACCTTCCTCAACTCTAAAATTAGTTCCTCTATTGTGAAGAACCACTCCAGATTTGTCACCTGTTATTCCAGATCCAAAAGCATAGCAAACAGAATTTATTATTGAAACTACATTTAAATCTCTGTCTACCACGCTTAAATAAACTGTTTCAGGATGGTTTGGAATATTTAAATCTCCTACATCTGCACAGCCATTAATAGATATATTTTTTGAAATATTATCTATGTTTTGTTCACTTAATATTTTTTTCAAATCTAAATCTACAAATTCTGGATCACCAATATTTTCTTCCTTAAGTTTATAAGCCTGCTTTGTAACTTCTGCTTCAAGATGAAATCTTTCAAATGAATTCACATCATATTTTTCAATACCTAACTTTTCTAATAACTTCATCATTACTAAAACTGTTATTCCAGGTCCGCTCGGAGGACATTGATGTATGATAATATCTCTATACCTATCTGATAAAGTGTCTGATTTAATAGTTTTTTGCTTATGGAAATCTTCAATTGTATGTAAGCCCCCAAACTCTTTTAAAGTTTTAACTAAATCTTCAGCAATTGATCCTTCATAAAATTCTTTAACTCCATTTTTTGAAATTTTTTCGAGAGTCTCTCCAAGTGCAGGATTTTTATTTACCTCATTAAATTGATAACTTTTACCATTATTTAGCATATGTTTTCTAGAATATGGGTTATCGTTTAATTTATTAAATACGTTGCTCCAGGCGTTAGCAACAACTTTAGTCACTTTAAAACCATTCTTTGCAATATCTATACCTTTGTGAAACAACTCCTCAAAATCGAGTTTTCCAAAATCATTATGAATTGAATTCCAAGCATCTAATGCACCAGGAATAGTTACTGCGTGAGGACTTGTTAATCCAATTTTATCTATATTCTTTTCCTTGAAATAATCAAAATTCGCTTTTGCTGGAGCAATACCTGATCCATTATATGAAACAGGGTCTTTTCCATTCATTTTTATTATTGCAAAACAATCTCCACCTATACTTGTGGCATTAGGCTCTGCAACAGACAGAACAACAGAAGCTGCAATAGCTGCATCAACTGCATTTCCACCTTTTTGTAATATTCTAAGAGCTTCTTCTGTAGCTATTGGATGTGATGTTGCGGCCATACCATTTGAAGAAATGGCATCTTTATCTTTTGTTGAATGATTATTCATAATAGAACTGTAATTTCATAAAAAATATAAATGATCAATAAAATAAATAAAAGTATTCTAATTTTTTCCGTATTTGCCTTTGGCTTTTTTATATCAAATTTACTGAGATCAATTACCGCAACATTAACACCTGCTCTTTCAACTGAATTCAATTTAAGTGCCGCAAATCTTGGACTTTTAGCTGGAGGATATTTTCTAGGGTTTTCGCTCATGCAAATTCCTACCGGTATGTTATTAGATAGATTTGGTCCAAAAAAAGTTATCGGATATTTATTAATCATTGCTCTTATTGGAACTATTTCATTTGCTTTTGCTAAAAGTTTTGCAGGTTTATTAATTTCTAGAATTTTCATTGGTGTAGGTGTTGCTGCTTGTTTAATGGGTCCTTTAACTGGTTATAGAGTATGGTTTGAAGAAAAATATCAACAACGTGCAAATTCATGGATGTTGATGGTTGCAAATTTTGGATTTGTTGCATCAACTCTACCAGTTCAAATTTTATTACCAATAATTGGTTGGCGATCTATTTTTTTAATTATAGCCTCTTTAATTTTGATAAGCATAATATTAATATCAATTTTAATACCTTCGTGGGAAACTAAGAGGGATGAAGACCAAAATAATAATCTTCAAAATCTTTCCCACATATGGAAAAATAAATTCTTTATTAGCTTAGTACCGCTTGCATTTTTTAATTATGGAGGTGTTCAAGCAATACAAACATTGTGGGCTGGCCCATGGATGCTAAATGTAACGGGTTATGATGCAATACAAAGTGCGACAGGTTTATTTTGGATAAATGTAACTATGCTTTTTTCTTTTTTAATATGGGGATATTTTTTGCCAAAACTATCTTCCAAGGGAATTGACAGTATGAGAATTGTAAAATTTACACTTCCTGTAAGTTATATAATTTTATTTTTAATAGTCATAATGGGAGACAAAGCTGGTGCAACCATGTTCACTCTTTATATTTTATCATCAATAGTAATTTCTTTAACCCAACCAGCAATAGCATTAAATTTTCCTACTAAACTAGCAGGAAAATCTTTAACTTCATTCAATGTATTTTTATTTTCTGGTACTTTTTTTGTACAATGGATAATTGGTTTAATAATAGATTTTTCCAGAAATTTAGGTGCTACTATTACAATGAGCTATCAAATTTCTTTTTCAATTTTTTTATTTTTATGCATTTTAAGTTACTTATTTTTTTTAATATTAAATAAAAATGAATAAAAATTTTATCGGATATTTTCTATTATTATTTCAGCCACTTTTTATGGCTAGTAATTTAATTGTAGCAAGAGGTGGTGTTGATGATGTTCCTCCCATATCTTTATCTTTTTGGAGATGGTTTATTTTTTTCATTATTTTATTCGTCCTAAATTATAAGTATTTAGTTGATAATTTTCAGACTATTAAAAAAGAGAGTAAAAGAAGTTTTTTTCTAGGTTTGATGGGATGTGGTGTTTGTGGAATATTTCCATATATGGCTGGTTCATCTACAACCATTGTTAATATGGGAATTCTTTATACTTCTTCACCAATATTTATAATTTTAATCTCATATTTTCTTTTTAAAGATAAGATAAATATTTTCCAATTTATTGGCTTACTTTTTTGTCTAATTGGAGTGTTTGCTGTAATTTTAAAGGGCGATATCAATTTACTTCTTGAATTAAAATTTGCTTCTGGAGATTTTTGGATGTTAGGAGCAGCATTAGGCTGGGCAATTTATACAGTTATGCTTTTTCAATGGAATTCAGAACTTAAATTTTTTCCAAGACTAACAATTATATCTTTCTTTGGTTTTTTATCTATTTTGCCTTTTTATTTTATAGAGCATTTTTATTTTGAAAAAACTTTATTTAATGAAGAATTTTATTATTGGATTTTGTTTGCAGCAATTTCTCCAGGTATAATCGCTTTCTCACTATACACATTAACTATTAAATATTTAGGACCATCAACAACCGGTTTCACGCTATACCTCTATACAATTTATGGAGCTTTTTATGGAATAATATTTTTTTCAGAGATTTTGGAAAATTATCATTTAATAGGTACCATATTTGTGTTTTTTGGTATTTATTTGGTAAGAAGAAAAAGTAAAAATGAAATTAAAGCCTAAAATGTTATTTGCAAAAATTCTGTTTTATATTTTTATTATTTACTTTGGAGTTTCTCTAATAGTTTTTTTTTATCAAAGAAAATTATTATACCATCCTGGAGAAAATAATTATTTAGATGAGGGACCTCTATCTCACAAAATCGAAAAAGTAACTATTCAATCTGATAATGATCTAGTTGGATGGTATTACAAAAAAAATAATAACTCTAAAACTTTGCTTTTTTTTCACGGAAATGCTGGAAAATTAGATAATAGAATTTATAAACTAAATGAGTTTGCAGATTTAGATTTAAACTATTTAATTTTTGCATATAGAGGCTTTAGTGGAAACAAAGGCAAACCAACAGAAATTGGACTTTATAAAGACGCAATTAAAGCCAAGGAATGGCTTAATCAAAACAATATAGACGATAAAGATATTGTTCTCTATGGAGAGTCTCTTGGCACTGCTGTAGCAATAGAGACCGCAAGTAACAATTTATTTGCAGGTATAATATTAGAGTCCCCATTTACATCCATGGAGATTTTGGCACAAAAATATTACCCATATCTTCCTGCAAAAATTATTTTAAAAGATAAATACAAATCCATTGAAAAAATTAACAAAATAAAGTTTCCCATGCATGTGATGCACGGGAAAAAGGATAATATTGTGCCATTTTATATGGGCAAAGAAATATTTAATAAATATGGTGGTGTTAAGTCAAATTATTTTAATGACAACGACGACCACATGATGGAATTTAATAAAAATTTAATTCAATCAATTGACAATTTTATAAAAAGTTTAAATTAAGACATAATTTAAACAAATCCACATCACTTTTAAATTCTAATTTTAGATATGTTTAAATTCCTTTTATTACTTTTTTTATTAATATTGCCGACAAAACTTAGTTCAGAAATAAATAATGAGTACTATGATAACAATTATTTTCATATTGGAAAAATGAACTCTTACAATAGTGAGTTCACTCTATATTTTAAAACACGGAAGAAAGCTATATTAGCAAAGGGAGAATTTTCTAATTATATCAATGATTTTCCACAGGACTTATACTTATATGATAAAAATTTAAATAAAGATTACCCTTTGATTTCATATGACTGGTTTCCAAAAAAAGTAAAAAAAATGTCAAAAAAATATAATTACCCACTTTTCCCAGAGGATTTTGCTTACTATTTATTAAATGACAACAACACTTTAATTTTGATAAGTGCAAAAAAAAATTTTTATGAAAATTTAAAATATGACATAAAAAATAATAAGCTAGAAATTGCTAATACCTCTGGCAAATTAAATTTTATAATCTCTTCTTATGCTGAAAACTGTGGTTATAAATCTCTAAAAAATAATTTTGAGTGCAACATCTATAAACCTTTAATTTCTAAAAATTTGCTTAATTAACTTGGGTAAAAGCACTTGCAAACTTCTCAGCTTCAAATATTTGTAAGTCATCCTCTTTTTCTCCAAGCCCGAGACCAACAATAGGTACTTTATATTTCTTTGAAATCGCAATCAATATTCCACCTTTTGCAGTTCCATCAAGTTTTGTCATTATGATGCCTGTGATTGGAAGTAATTTATTAAATTCTTCGAGTTGATTTATTATATTTTGTCCCGATGTTGCATCTAAAACTAAAATAACCTCGTGAGGTGCTGTTTCATCACTTTTTTTAATTACATTTCCTATTTTTTTTAATTCATCCATTAAATTTTTTTTATTTTGTAATCTTCCTGCCGTGTCTACTATTACTTGATTTATGTTTTGACTTTGAGCTATTTCCATTGCTTTAAAAGCAACTGAAGCTGGATCTGAACCGGGATCTGATTTTACAATTTTAGCATCAACCCTGTTAGCCCATTCTTCTAATTGATCAATAGCAGCTGCTCTAAATGTATCGCATGCTGAAAAAAGAACTTTATTATTATTTTGTATAAATATTTTTCCTAATTTTCCAATAGTAGTTGTCTTACCAACTCCATTAACACCTGAAACTAATATTATATTTGTCTTTTCTTTTTTTAAAAAAAAATCTTTCTTTTCTAGGGGTGTCATTAGTTCTAAAATATAATTATTAAGTATTTCGAAAACTTCCTTTATTGGATCATTTTTAGGATCAATCTTTTTTTGAGCAATTATAGATTTTATCTCTGATGCTGCATCTATGCCCACATCTGAGCCGATCAAGAATTCTTCTATTTTATCAAGAGTTGCATCGTCAATTTCTTTCTTAACTATTATTTCTTTAAGGCCTGATGCTATATTGCTTGCACTTCTTTTAAATCCGATTTTAAATTTTTCAAAAATACCCATTATATTTTGATATTAATTTTTTCAATTTCAGATACAGGACCTCTCATTTTTATATTTAATTCACTATCAATTTGAATATTTAAAATTCCTGTTGAAAATTCTATTTTTGAATTACTGTTTTGTAGTTGATTTAAATTAGCTGCGACTGCTGTTGCACATGCTGCAGTCCCGCAAGCTTTTGTTAAACCTGCGCCCCTCTCCCAAACTTTAATTTTGTAATGTTGATCACTAATTTTCTGAGCTATCGTGACATTACATTTCTCAGGGAAAACTTCATGATTTTCTATTAATGGTCCATATTTTTTTAAATTTATTTTTTCTATATCCTCGCAAAAATATACGACATGAGGGTTACCAACATTCACTGCAATACCACCATTCATTTTATTTCCGTCAATATCAATCATACCAAGTGATAGATTTTTAGTATCAATATTTTTACTTAAAGGAATTTTGTTCCACTCTAAATTTGGAGTTCCAATTATCGTTTCAACATCTTTATTATTAAGAACTTTAGATTTTAATATTTTTGAGGATACCGAAATTTCAATTTCTTTTTTATTTTTTTCAATACTTAGCAAATAAGCAACACATCTAGTTCCATTTCCACATGCATCTGAGCGGCTTCCATCCGAGTTAAAAAAAGCAACATCAGCATCAGCTTTTTGACTTTTGTTTATGTAGATCAACTGATCACACCCTATGAAATCTCTGTCACAAATTTTTAAGATTTGGTCATTTGATAAGTTTAAACTATTTATTCTCTGATCAATAATAACAAAGTCGTTACCTAATCCATCCATTTTAAATGCTTCAAATTCCATATAAATAATACTTAACTTATTTATTGACTTTTTGAACCTCTAATATAATTTACGCGCACTTCCGCAAAATACAGCAATTTGCGGTGTCTTTGGAAACAAAGAGATCGACACCAGTCAGCGAGGGTTCGCCCACTGGTGCGATACTTGCTGTGCGAAATTATGTTTGAAAATTTAACTAATAAATTTGAAGAAATTTTTTCTTCATTAAAAAAAGCTCCTTCTCTTGATGAAAAGCAAGTTGACGAGGGTTTAAAAGGTATAAGGTTGGCTTTATTAGAAGCCGATGTTTCTTTAGACGTAGTTAAGGAGTTTATTAGTAGAGTTAAGCCCAAAGCGCTAGGTCAGGAAATTATAAGATCAACTTCTCCCGGAGATATGGTTGTAAAAATCGTTTATGACGAAATAGTATCTTTTTTAGGTGATAAGAATTCTGAAATCTCCCTTAATGCTGTCCCTCCAGTTCCAATCATGTTAGTTGGGTTGCAAGGTTCAGGAAAAACTACAACAACCTCAAAATTAGCGAAATTTTTAGAAAAAAATAATAAGAAAAAAGTTATGATGGCTAGTTTGGACGTTTACAGACCCGCCGCGCAAGAGCAATTGAGACTTTTGGGTGAACAAAATAATATTGAAACTTTGCCAATTATAGAAGGCCAGCTTCCTGCTGATATTTGTAGAAGAGCTTTAAGTGCTGCAAATTTAAATGGTTGTGAAGTAGTTTTATTTGATACCGCTGGAAGAACACAAATAGATTTTCAAATGATGAATGAAATCAAACAAATTGAAACTATTATTAATCCTGCAGAAACTATACTAGTAGCAGATTCTCTAACAGGTCAAGTTGCTGCTAATGTTGCCAAGGAATTTAAAAATACAGTAAATTTGAGCGGCATTATACTTACAAGAGCAGATGGAGATGGAAGAGGTGGAGCTGCATTGAGTATGAAATATGTTGCTGAGGTCCCCATAAAGTTTCTTGGTGTTGGAGAAAAAATTGAGAATTTTGAAGTTTTCCATCCTGATCGAATTGCAAATAGAATTTTGGGAATGGGGGATATCGTTTCCTTAGTTGAAAAGGCTTCAGAAGATTTAGATCAAGAAAATTTAAAGAAAACAGAAGAGAAACTTAAAAAAGGTCAATTCTCGATGGAAGATTATCTTTCTCAATTACGTCAAATGAAAAAGATGGGCGGAATAGAAGGCATAATGTCATTTCTCCCTGGAGTTTCAAAAATTAAATCACAAATGGACCAATCAGGAATAGATGAAAAAATTATAACTCAAAATGAAGCTGTTATTTTATCAATGACAAAGCAAGAAAGAGAAAATCCTAAAATTATAAATGGATCAAGAAAAAAAAGAATTGCTAATGGCTCAGGTACAGACATTGCCACTATCAATAAGTTGTTAAAACAATTTAAGATGATGTCAGAAATGATGAAAAAAATGTCTAAAGGAAACATGAAAGGAATGGCGGATAAAGGGATCCCGCCTGAACTATTTAATCAATTAAAATAAAGGAGATATAAGTAATGTTAAAAATGAGACTATCAATGGGAGGTACTAAAAAAAGGCCAGTATATAAAATTGTTGTGGCTGATAGTAGATTTCCAAGAGACGGAAGGTTTATAGAAAAATTAGGTTTTTATAATCCGTTATTACCGAAGGATAAAAAGGAAAGAATTGGATTAGATTCTGAGCGAATTAAATATTGGTTAGGTCAAGGAGCTCAGCCAACAACAAGAGTTGCAAGGTTATTGGGAGAAAACGATATAATGCCAATGCCTGAAAAAGGAAACAATCCTCAAAAAGCAATCCCTAAAAAAGATAGAAAAAAA
>CACIGO010000010.1:0-28840 GCA_902586225.1 uncultured Pelagibacteraceae bacterium | reverse complement strand
CAAGAAAAAGAACTTATATATAGAACAAAGAAAGACTGGATTAGCAAAGCCTTGGTAAATAAATCTCAGTACGAAAAAAAATATAAATCTTCAATAAAAGATAATGATGGCTTCTGGAAAAAAGAAGGAAAGAGAATTAATTGGATAAAACCGTATACAAAAATTAAAGATGTTAAATATAGTAAATCAGATGTTAAGATAAAATGGTTTTACGACGGTACTCTTAATGCATCTGCAAATTGTATAGATAGACACTTAAAAAAAAATAAAGACAAAACTGCAATTATATGGGTTGGAGATGATCCAAAGGTTCAAAAGAAAATTTCCTACAAAGAATTACACAAAGAAGTTTCTAAAGCCGCAAATGGTCTTAAAGAATTAGGGGTTAAGAAAGGTGATAGAGTAACAATCTATTTAACTATGATACCAGAACTTGCATATACTATGTTAGCATGTGCGAGGATAGGAGCGGTGCATTCAATAATCTTTGGAGGATTTTCTCCAGATAGTATTTCTGGAAGAATAAACGATTGCGAGTCTGATTATCTAATTACAGCTGATGAAGGTGTAAGAGGTGGAAAAATAATCCCATTAAAATCAATAGCTGATGAGGCTTTAGTAAATTGCCCAAACGTAAAAAAATGTGTTGTTGTAAAAAGAACAGGCAATAGAATAAATTGGGATGAACGGAGAGATGTTTGGTACCACGAGTTAACAAAAAAAGTTTCAAATAAATGTGAACCAGAAGAAATGAGTGCAGAAGATCCCTTATTTATTTTATATACTTCAGGATCAACAGGAAAACCGAAAGGGGTGATGCATACAACTGGAGGGTATATGGTTTACGCATCAATGACTCATCAGTATATATTCAATTATAAACCTAAAGATATTTATTGGTGTACAGCTGACATTGGTTGGGTAACTGGTCATAGCTATATTATTTATGGACCATTATCAAATGGAGCAACAACAATAATGTTTGAGGGAATTCCAACTTATCCTGATAGTTCAAGATGGTGGCAGATCGTTGATAAATATAAAGTGAATATTTTTTATACAGCACCAACAGCAATAAGAGCTTTAATGAGAGAAGGTGATAAGCCTGTTAAAAAAACATCAAGAAAATCACTGAAATTATTAGGAACCGTGGGCGAACCAATCAATCCAGAAGCTTGGGAATGGTATTATAAAACTGTTGGAGATTCGAACTGCCCAATTGTTGATACTTGGTGGCAAACGGAAACGGGTGGAATATTAATCAGTCCTCAAACAGGTGCTATAAATTTAAAACCAGGTTCAGCAACAAAACCATTTTATGGAATTAAACCAGTAATAGTTAGTAAAGATGGAAAAGTTTTAAAAGGAGAAGCTGAAGGTCGATTATGTATTGCACAATCTTGGCCTGGTCAAATGCGGACGGTTTACGGAGATCATCAAAGGTTTATTGATACTTATTTTTCACAATTTGATGGAAAATATTTTACAGGAGATGGATGTAGAAGAGATAAAGATGGATACTATTGGATAACAGGAAGAGTAGACGATGTGATAATAGTATCAGGACATAATCTTGGAACTGCAGAAATAGAAAGTGCTTTCGTTGCTCATCCAAAAGTTGCTGAGGCTGCTGTTGTTGGATATCCTCATGATATTAAAGGTAATGGCTTGTATTGTTATGTAACTTTAAATGTGGGAGAAAAATCGACTTTAGATTTAGAGAGAGATTTAAAGCTTTGGGTTAGAAAACAAATTGGTCCAATAGCTACACCTGATCTAATTCAATTTTCACCTGGACTTCCAAAAACTAGATCAGGCAAAATTATGAGAAGAATACTTAGAAAAATAGCAGCTAATGAACATGATCAATTAGGTGATACAACAACTTTGGCAGATCCAAGTGTTGTAAAAAGTTTAGTTGAAAATAGAAAAAATACCTAAAAATTTATTAATTCTATAAATTCCTTTTTAACATTATCCCATTTCAGGATCATAGAATTTAAAACTATTTTTTTGTCTAAAGATTTTAACTCTTCAGCTATTGGTGACCATTCATATAAAGATAAAGCACTAGTATTAAAAGGTAATGACTCATGGTACTCATTCCAATTAATGTTTTGATATCTCTCAAGAAATTTTTTTTTTGCATTTTCATATATTTCATTTGGCATTTCATTTTTTTGAAGTTCATTATCCAAAATCTGAAAATATATTTCATTTGCTTTTTCAGTATCATGTTGATTTCTAATATTTTTTAAAAAAGAAATCGCATAAAATGTAAGATCTTGTAAAGCAACTGAGTAGATGTTCCATTTAGCTTTGTTAATCGATCCTAAAAATATCTCATCTTCAAACATCAATACATATTTTGCTCCCATTCTTGTTTTAAGATATCCATATAGAGTAACTTGGCTTACCCATGCAGATTTTCTTTGAATAAATTCTTTCAGATCGGAATAATTTTCGATTTTTTTTGTTTTTTTGAAATATTTTAAGAATGGAATGAAATATTCCTTTAAATACTCAAATTTCAAATCTTTGAGCTTTAATTTGTATTTAATGCCCATTTAGAACTGATATTACTACTTTTACTATAAATATATGCCATTTTTTACCCTTTAATTATCACATTAAATGAGTATGAATTATATCTTTAACCTATAGGGAGGATTAAAATAATGTCAAACAAAGAAAAGCACTGGGAAAAAACCAAAGGATTAATGATAATTACATTAATTATTTGGTTTGTTTTCGGTTATCTGATCTTCATGTTTGGTTCTGACCTAAACACTTCAAGTTTTATGGGATATCCATTAGCGTATTACATGTGTGCGCAAGGTTCCATCATTGCATTTGTGGTCCTAATTTTTTGGTTTGCAAATAGACAGGAAAAAATCGATGAAGAGTTTGGTTTTACCGAAAAGGAGGATGATTAATGTTTAAAGGCAATTTTATTGACAACCTACCAAAAATTTACGGAACATATACTGGGGGCTTTATTGTATTCATCATATTGATGGCGATAGCAGAGCAAGCAGGTATGACCGCTAAAACAATTGGTATTTTGTTTGTCGCCTTTACAGTTTGTATATATGCCTTGATTGGGTATTTATCTAGAACTGTTCAGGTCGATGCTTATTATGTTGCTGGAAGACAGGTGCCAACAGTATTTAACGGAATGGCAACTGCAGCTGACTGGATGTCAGGTGCATCATTCGTTGCAATGGCTGGTGGTATTTATTTTGGTGGTTATACTTATATGGCTTTCTTGGTCGGTTGGACTGGGGGATACGTTTTAGTATCATCACTTTTAGCACCATACTTAAGAAAATTTGGATGTTATACCGTGCCAGATTTCATTGGAACAAGATACGGCGGAAACTTTGCAAGGTTCTGTGCCGTAGTTGTTTTAACATTGGCTTCTTTCACGTATGTAACAGCTCAAATTAACGCAACAGGAACAATTGCATCAAGAGCACTAAGTATTCCATTTGAATTAGGAGTTTGGGTTGGACTAGTTAGTATTTTACTTTGTTCAATGCTAGGCGGAATGAGAGCGGTGACTTGGACACAGGTTGCACAATACATAGTATTGATTATTGCTTACTTAATTCCAGTATTCTGGATTAGTAACAAATCTGGATTTGGTTTCTTTCCACACTTTATGTTAGGTGAGGAAGTAGCTAGATTAGGTGATCTTGAAGCTCAATTTGGATTAGTCAAAAATGCTGCTGCAGACGTCAAAGCTGCAGGTGTACCAGGTGGTCTAAAATCTATCGCTGTATCACACGCAGGTGTGCCAGAAGGTGGAATGGCTGCATGGAAGTTTATTTCATTAGCACTATGTATGATGGTAGGAACAGCTTCTTTACCACACATTTTAATGAGATACTTCACTACTCCAAGTGTTAAAGCTGCAAGAAAATCAGTGGCATGGTCACTATTCTTTATTGCATTGCTTTATACTTCAGCGCCAATGCTTGCAACATTATCCAAAATCTCACTGATAGATCCAAACTTACCAACTGGTATTATTGGAAAACCAATTGCTGAAATTATGCAAATTGAGTGGGTAAATGCTTGGATTAATGTAAAACAAGCCTTCATAGCAGACTTTAACGGAGATGGTATTCTTCAGTTAAATGAATGGTTTATGAGAGGTGACGTAGTTGTACTAGCAACTCCTGAAGTTGCAGGATTACCATACGTAATCTCTGGACTAGTTGCTGCAGGAGGAATGGCTGCCGCGATGTCAACTGCTGATGGTCTAATTCTTGCTATCGCAAACGCTTTATCACATGATATCTATTACAAAATCATTGATCCAAAAGCGGATGTAAGAAAGAGATTGTTAGTTGCTAGAGCACTTCTAATAGTTATTGGTGCTGCTGGAGCATACATTGCATCAATGAGGATCACTAGTATCCTTGGTGCAGTTGCTTGGGCATTTGACTTTGCAATGTCAGGATTGTTCTTCCCATTAATACTTGGTGTATGGTGGAAGAGAGCAACAAGACAAGGAGCAATAGCAGGTATGATAGCGGGTCTTGCATCAGGAACAGCTTATCTAATTTATGTGTATCCTAAGTTTATGGGTAATGCACCTTGGTTAGGTATTGACCATTTACGTTTCGGTATAATCGGAGCGTCGGTCTGTTTAGTTGTAATGGTTGTAGTAAGTTTAATGACTGAAGAGCCAGATAAAGCTACACAGCAAATGGTAGACGAAGTTCGTGTTCCATCAGGTAAGACAATACTTGGTAAGCAACACTAAATTAAACTTTATTGGGGGCGATATTCGCCCCCATCTTTTCAGAAAATGCCAATATATATTTTAGTAATAGACTACATTTTAGGTATCATCATGTGGACTTTAATTGGAAGATCCGCAATGAATATTTTTCAAAAAGAAGATTCTGAATTCTTTTTTATGAAAGTATTTGTAAAATACACAAATCCAATAATTAAAATTTTTAAATTCATAACTCCTAGTTTCATTATAGGACCATTAGTTCCACTTTATGTAGCGTGGTTTTTTTATATGTTTAGATTTTATTTAATGCCCTATTTAATGGGTTATTCTGTTATGGGAATGTTATCGTTTCCATTAGAAAGTGAAATAGCTGCAGAAATTTATAAAATATTTGGTAAATAACAATTCAAATATATCGAAAAATTGATAGTACTAGTCTTTATTTATTAATGAAAAATATACAAATTTCGCCTTCAATACTTTCTGCAGATTTTAGCCAGTTAGGCGAGGAAATTAAAAGATTAGAAGATGGTGGCGCTGACTTAATTCATGTCGATGTAATGGATGGCCATTTTGTTCCGAACATCACAATAGGCCCCCCAGTAATAAAAACTTTAAGAAATTATACAAAATTACCCTTTGATGTACATTTGATGATCTCGCCGGTTCATAAATATATTAAAAATTTTGCTGAAGCAGGATCTGATATAATAACAATTCATCCTGAAGCAACTGATAATTTAATTGAGTCAATTCAACTTATAAAGCAATTAAAGAAAAAAGTGGGAGTATCTTTAAATCCAAATACGGAAATAAATATCATAGAAAAACTTTTAAAAGATATTGATTTAGTTTTAATCATGAGTGTACATCCAGGATTTGGTGGTCAAAAATTTATGCCAGAGGTAATTGAAAAAATTAAAAAGCTTTTTCAAATTAAAAAAGATAATAAATTAAACTTTGATATTGAAGTTGATGGTGGAATTAACTTTTCTAATTCAAAGGAAGTTATATCAGCAGGAGCAAATATATTGGTTTCAGGAACAACTATATTTCATGAAAATAATGGCGATATTAAAAAAAATATAGAAACGCTAAGATCAATGTAAAATGTATTTAAAAAATTCTTTATCTTTTATAAATGAATTTTTTAACACATCCAAAAATCAAATAAGAAAATTATACTTAAAATCAAATTTTTATAATAATAAAATTTCAAAAATTGAAATAAGTAATATTACATATAGACCAAGTCTAAGCATTCTGAGTTGCTTAGTTAAATATGACAAAAAAAAAATTAAAATTGATGAATTAGATAAAGATAATATATGGGAAAATAAGTTATTGAATGGGCATAACTTATATAAACTTAATAATTTTTATTGGTTGTTTAGTATAGATTTAAAATCTTCACCAAATATTACACAATCAATAATTATTAAATGGATTGAAAAAAATCAAAGTTACAATTCATTAACATGGCAAATCGATATTTTATCGAAGAGAATAATATCTTGGATTACAAACTCTAAATTATCTTACGATGAAAGTGACGCTAAATATAAGGATAAATTTAATTTTTCTGTAAACAAACAAATTAATCATTTAATAAATGAAATAAGCAAATCCCAATCTGTTAATGATAAATTATTAGGATGTACTGCAATAATAATTACGGGATTATCATACGAAAATGAAAAATTTTTAAATTATGGATTAGAATTACTTAGAAAAATTATTATCAATTCTTTTGATGATGAGTATTTTCCAAAAACAAGAAGTATTAGGCAATTAAATTTTTATTTAAAATATTTTGTTCTTGTTAGAGAAATATTAAAAGAGTCTTTTAATGATATACCTGAGTACCTTGATGAAATAATTTTCTATCTAGGAAAATCTTATTCTGTTTTTTCTAAAATCGAACAAAGTTTACTATTCAATGGGAATCATCAAAATGATTTAAAGGAATTTAATAAATATCTTTTACTTTATAAATATAAGTTTGAAAATTCAAATAATGAAGTAGGAGGATATGCTATATTAAAAAACAAAAATTGCATTCTTGCAATGGATGTTGGAAATTCACCCCAAAAAACATTTTCATATAACTATCAAAGTGGAGCTCTTTCATTTGAATTCTTATATAAGGGTAAAAAACTTATTTCCAATTCTGGTTACTTTCAGGATTATAAAAGTAAATTAAATCTAATTTCAAAATCTACTGCTGCTCATTCTGCACTTATAATTGATAATCATTCAAGTTGTTCGTTTAGAAACAATGGAAACTATAAAACATTAGAAAATGGTTTAAAAATTAGTGATAAAAATATTGTTAATGAAAAGAACTATTGGTTAATCAAAGCATCTCATAATGGTTTT
The DNA here is from genome assembly GCA_902586225.1 of uncultured Pelagibacteraceae bacterium. Lineage (GTDB taxonomy): Bacteria > Pseudomonadota > Alphaproteobacteria > Pelagibacterales > Pelagibacteraceae > Pelagibacter. Next base: position 21,708 of record CACIGO010000010.1, on the reverse strand, counting down.
TTAAAAAAATTTGGAGTTTTGTATGAAAGATCTATAGAATTTTTTGTTGAAAAAAATAAATTGATAGGAACTGATAAAATAATTTCAAAAAACAAGCTAGATCCGAAAAAATATGATATCAGATTTCATATGGAGCCAGGTGTTAAATTAACAAAAACTTTAGATAACAAAACTATACTAATTGAAATTGAAAATTCTGGATGGAAATTTTCAACTAACTGCGAGATTATAAATATTGAAACGGGTATATATTTCGGTAATAAAAATTTAACTAGTGAAAACCAAAATATATGTTTATCAGGCAAAATAAAAGATATAACTCAGGAAATTAAATGGGCATTCGAAAAAATACAATAAAAATTAAGACTGCTTTAATTTCATTGTCAGATAAATCCAGTTTAAGGCCATTATTAAATTTACTAAAAAAATACAAAATAAAAATAATAAGCTCAGGTGGTACATACAAAAAAATTAAAAGTATGGGTTTTAAATGTTTAGAAGTATCTAAATTTACAAATTCAAAAGAGCTGCTAGATGGAAGAGTAAAAACATTACATCCAAAAATTCATTCTGGAATTTTGAATATAAGGGAGAATAAAAAACATCAAAAAGAAATGAAAATTAACAATTATGAAAATATAGATTTAGTTATTATAAATTTTTATCCGTTTGAAAGGGTTGTGTTAAGCAATTCTGACCATAAAAATGTAATTGAAAATATAGATATTGGAGGACCAACAATGGTTAGATCAGCTGCAAAAAATTATAATGATGTAGTTATCATAACTAATACAAGACAGTATGAAGATTTAGCTATTGAATTAGATAGAAATAAAGGATCTACGAATTTAAAATTTAGGGAAAAATTGGCCGAGGAAGCATTTATGGAAACCGCATATTATGAGTCAAAAATTTTTAATTATTTCAATGAAAAGTCAAAAAACCTTTTCCCAATTAAGAACATTTTTTCTGGAAAGTTAGTTGAGAAGACGAGGTATGGAGAAAACCCTCATCAAAAAGCGGCGATATATTCACAAAATAACAAACAGGAAATTATTCAAATCAGTGGAAAACAACTAAGTTACAACAACTATAACGATCTTTATTCGGCTCTAAGTATATCCAAAACTTTGCCAAGAAATAAAGGTGTAGCAATAATTAAGCATGCTAATCCCTGTGGTGTTTCCATTAATCAAAACAAAATCAAATCTTTTAAAGAGGCTTTAGAAAGTGACCCAATTAGCGCCTATGGTGGTATTGTATCATGTAACTTTAAATTAAATATTAGTTTAGCTAAAGAGATTAATAAAATATTTTTTGAGGTAATAATTGCAAATGGATTTGACAAAAAATCAATCAAACTTTTAAAAAAGAAAAAAAATCTAAGGCTAATTGATTCTAGTAAAGTAGAAAAAAATTTTAAATTTAATTTTATAAATAAATTTAATTCTATTTTAGTTCAAGATCCAGATAATCAAAATTTTTCTAAGAAAGATTTTAAAATTGTATCAAAATTAAAACCTACAAATAAAACCTTAAACAAACTTATTTTTGCATTTAATATATGCAGAAGTGTAAAATCGAATGCGATAGTCATTACAAAAGACTACAAGACAATAGGCATAGGTTCTGGTCAACCAAGTAGGTTAGATAGTTGCAAAATAGCAATTGATAAAATGAAAAAGTTTCAGAAAATAAGCGATAGTGATGAAATCTTAGCAGCGTCTGATGCGTTTTTCCCGTTTGTTGATGGTATAGAAAAGTTGGTACAAGCAGGAATTTCAGCAGTCATTCAACCATCGGGTTCAAAAAATGATAAAGAAATTATTAAATTTGCTAATCAAACAAATACTATTTTGGTATTTTCCAAAACAAGACACTTTAATCACTAATCAATTTATCTTATCTATTTTAGCAGCTAAAATAAAATCACTCTCAGCAAGACCTTTAATTGCGTGTGTAAATATTTTAATTCTTGCATAGCCCCATCCAAACCACAGATCGGGGTGATGTCCCTCTGTTTCAGCAATTTCTCCAACTTTATTCACAAATTCTTGACTTTGTAAGAAATCATCAAATTTAAAATTTTTTATCAAATGAAATCCATCGATTTTATCCTCTATAACTTCCCATCCATCAACTTGTTTTAAATATTTATGAATTTCTTCTGTGTTAAATGGCGGGATGTTACCTTCGCACGGGACACATTTTTTACTTGCTAAATCACTCATAATATAATTCCTTTAATGGAGCGGGCAATGGGACTTGAACCCACGACCTTCTCGTTGGCAACGAGACGCTCTACCACTGAGCTATGCCCGCTTATTCTTACATAACAAAACTAAAAGCTTTTTTTGAATTTAGCAAGTGATTAAATAGTTAAATGCGACTACGAATCATTTCTGTATAGTTGTAACCTTGAAAAGAATTATTATAATTAAGATATGAAACTCGAAGAATTACCGAAAACTGTACCAATTTTCCCTTTATCAAATTTTATAATGTTTCCTGGCACAACAGTTCCACTGAATATTTTTGAGCCTCGGTATTTACAAATGGTAAATGATAGTATGAAAAAACATAGGATGATTGGAATGATACAACCAAAAAAAACAGGTTCTTTAAAAAAACCAGACTTATATGATATTGGATGTATTGGAAAAATCACAAGTTTCAATGAAACAGAAGACGGGAGAATACTTATTATTTTAAACGGGATTTGTAGGTACAAAATTAACTCAGAGTTAAATACAGACAAAATGTACCGTGAGTGCAATGTTCAATATGATTATTTTTCACAAGATATAATGCAAAAAAGTAACGAAGTTAACTTTTCAGATTTAAGCTTAATTATGAAGAACATGAGAACATTTTTCAAAAAACAAGGGTATATTGTGAACTTAAAAGACTTAGAAAAGAAGGATCTTAGCCAAACTCTTAATGATCTATCAATGGCATCACCATTTTCATTAGAAGAAAAACAAATATTATTAGAAAGTCTTGATATAAATATAAGAAAAGAAAAAATGGAACAAATTTTAAATAATTATATTAAAGACGAGTTTGAAAATACTACTATCCAATAGTTTATAGGTTAAAGCCTTTATCAGATAAAATATTAGAATATTTTTTAAAAATAGAATTTTTATTTAAAATACTAAAAACTGGTTTTGAAATTGAATTATTAATATTGCTATCTAATCTAAAAAATTCATAAATACCGTCGATTGCTTTTCCATAAAGATAATTAAGGTGTTTTGTAGAACTCTGAAAATCTTCAGCAACAGAGATATCTATTGGAAGACCTAAAGATATCTTATCATTTACTAGTGTTGAGATTATTTTAATATCTCTAATTGTCATGTTAAATCCTTGCCCTGCAAGAGGATGAATGCGATGTATTAAATCGCCAAAAGCGAGGATATTATTATAAGTATAATTTCTAAGCATTTCAAAACTAAGACTAAAATTTTCAATTTTATTTATTTTAGCAGATGAATAGAAAAAATTATATTTTTTAAATATATCGATGATTTTCTCATCATCTATTTTCACTCCCTTATAAGAAAAAACTATTGAAGTTTTGGTACTAGATAATGGCAGAAAAGCTAAGGGCCCAAATTTTGTAAAAACTTGAATAGCAATATCATTATCTTTACGATTATGATTTATTATAAATGTATACGCTCTACTTCTGTAATTTTTTTTTATTTTATTTGTAAAAAATTTATTTGATATAAAATTTTTGTTTTCACTATTAATAACCAAATCATATTTTTTAATTTTATTTAAAATAAGTGAATTAGAAGTATCTGAATGATGTAATTTTATAAATTTTGATTTTTTTATTTTTTTTAAAAAAATTTCATTTAATTTCGAATAAGATACTAAGTTAAAAACCTCTTTATTTTTTTTATTAAAATTAATTATCTCTTTAGATTGTGAACCTTCTGTAAAAATTTTAATTTCCTTACTTTTCCATGATGTAATACTAGATTTTGCTACAAATTTTAAATAATCAAAATTTTCGCTTGATAAAGCTATTGTTCTATTTGTTTTAAAGTTTTGAAATCTTTTATTTAAATATATGTCAACATTGAGTTTTTTTTCCTCAAATACGTTAGCGAGAATCAAATTTGTTAAATTTTGGCCTATAAGACAAACTTTCATAACAAAATAATTTTAACAATAAAAATTAAATGATACAAAGTGACAAAAGCAGTTTTGATTCATGATATTTAAAAATTATATCAATAAAATAAGTGATTTTATTATAAAGAGATTGGCTGAATTAGTTGGCATTTTTCTGGTAGTTATCTCTATATTGCTTTTTATATCTTTAATTAGCTATTCTCCAGATGATCCAAATTTTATATTTCCAGAAAATCAGGAGATAAAAAATTTGCTTGGATTTAGGGGAAGTTTCATCGCAGATATATTTTTTCAATCAATTGGTTTAATTTCTATTTTAATTCCTTTTTCTCTTCTGTTTACTGGATTATCAATAACAATTAACAAAAAATTTATTATTATTATAGAAAATATTTTTTTCATAATTCTTTACATTGTTGTTGCAACATTTTTCTTTAGTATTTTTCATAAGGAAACATATTGGTTAATAATAAATGGGAATGACGGTTTTGTTGGTGATTTAATGTCAGAAACTGTGATTGCAGATTTTTTGAAAATTAATCAAACAGTGAGTTACTATTTATTAATATTTTTTATTTTATTATTTTTTTTGCTAAGCAGTAATTTCAAAATTTCTCATATTTTAAGTTCTTTCTCTATGATAAAAAAACTGTTTTCATCAAAAAAAGATAATTTAATTTCTCAAGTGAATACTTTTAAAGAAAATACTATAATTGAGAGATCTAAGGAACCTCCTGTTCAAGAAGATTTGTTTTCTAATAACAAATCAATTTTAAGTGATGTAAAAATTAAATTGCCTTTAATTGATTTTTTAAAAAAACCAGAAAAAGGCTCTAATAAAAAAGATGATATTAAAATAGATGCAGGGGGTTTAGAAAGAATACTTCTTGATTTTGGTGTCGAAGGAGAAATAAAGAAAATAAGTCATGGACCCGTTGTTTCTCTCAATGAATTTGAGCCTGCGGCTGGGGTTAAAGTTTCCAAAATAATAAATTTAGCAGAAGATATTGCTAGAAATACAAGTTCAGAGTCTGCGAGAATAGCTACAATACCTGGAAGTAATACTGTTGGTATTGAACTACCAAAGATATCCAGAGAAAATGTTTATTTAAGAGAAATAATTTCAGATAAGAATTTTAGAAAAAGAGAAATTAAATTACCTATCGCTCTTGGTAAAAGTATATCTGGAGAACCAATAACTAGTGATTTAAGTTCAATGCCTCATTTATTAATAGCAGGAACTACTGGTTCAGGGAAATCAGTATGTATTAATACAATTATCCTATCACTCATTTACAAGCATACACCAGACGTCTGTAAATTTATTTTGATCGATCCAAAAATGCTTGAACTTTCGACCTATGAAGGGATACCGCATTTATTATGTCCTGTTATTACTGAAGCAAAAAAAGCAGCGTCTGTTTTGGGTTGGGTAGTTAAAGAAATGGAAAGTAGATACAGGTTAATGACAAAAGTGGGTGTAAGAAACATTGATGGATATAATGAGAAGCATAAAGTTAAGATGCCTTATATTGTTGTAATAGTTGATGAAATGTCAGATCTTATGTTGGTAGCTGGAAAAGAAATTGAAAACTATATTCAAAAATTATCACAAATGGCTAGAGCAGCTGGAATTCATATAATAATGGCCACACAGAGGCCAAGCGTAGACGTAATTACTGGAACAATAAAAGCTAATTTTCCTACTCGTATTTCATTCCAAGTAACCTCTAAAATCGATAGTAGAACGATTTTAGGTGAGCAGGGAGCTGAGCAACTTTTAGGGAAAGGTGACATGTTATATATGTCTTCTGCAAACAGAATAACAAGAATACATGCACCTTATGTATCTGAAATAGAGATAGATAAAGTAAATAACTTCCTAAGAAATCAAGCAGAGCCAGACTATGTCGATGAAATTTTAAACTTTGTAGATGAAAAAGAGATTAATGAAAAAAATAAAGATAATTCAGAAACCGATGAATTATATAATGAAGCTTTAGAAATAATTAAGTCTGAGAGGAAAGCGTCTACTTCATTTTTGCAAAGAAAATTACAAATCGGATATAATAGAGCTGCGAGGATCATTGATCAAATGGAATTAAATGGTGAAGTAAGTAAAGCTAATCATGTAGGTAAAAGAGAAGTTTTAAAATAGTGAAGTATTTAATTTTTATTTTAATTTTTTTTATCCATTAAATATTTTTGCTTCATCAAAACAATTAATAAAAAATAAATTAGAAAAGACGGATAATATATCTTTTAAATTTATACAAAAAATTGGAAAAAAAACTGAGCAAGGAGAATGTATAATTTCGTATCCAAAAAAAATTTTTTGTAAATACGATGATATTTATAATAAAGTTTTAGTATCTAACGGAAAATCGCTTGTAATTAATAGCAAAAAAATTACAAATTATTTGAGATACAATTTAAAAGACACTCCTCTTAATCTAATTTTAGATAAAAAATTTCTTCTTGATAAGTTAGATAATATAGAAATAATTCGAGAAAATGATGAGACATTTTCTTTTGAAATCATACATAATAACAATTTATTAAACATTTTTTTTGATAAAGATAGTTATGATATTAAAGGATGGACGACGACTGATGTTTATCTGAATACAGTTGAAACGAAATTGCTTGATATAGAAACAAATAAAATGATTGATAAAAAATTATTTAGAGTTCAAAATTATATTAACTAATATCTAAATTAATTGTTTCAGACTTAAATATTTTCATACCCCTACCCAAATAGTTTTTTAAGGCATGTTTATGGTCTAAAGAGCAAGTATGTAACCAGACTTTTTTAGTATTTTTTCTAAACCCTAATTTCAAAGCCTCCGATAAAAGATAACCACCATATTTTTTACCTATAAATTCGTCTAAAATACCAAAATAGGCCACTTCACATTTTCTTGTATCTGGATGAAATAAAAGTTCAAAAAAACCTATTAAATCATCATTTTCCCTAAGTATATAAGTTTCCAAATTTGAATTGTTAGCATACTCCATCCATTTGATGTCATTCCAAATTAGTCTATCAATCCAACGATAACTTTTACCTATCTGCTTATAAAAAAATTTGTTAATTTGAAAATCTGGTGGATTTTTTTTTTCTACTTTACAATCACTTTTTGGTTTTTTAGATAGATTAATTTCATCAATTGAATTAATTTCTAAGTATTTTCTATCTACTTTAGTAATCACGAGACCATTTTTCCAACTTTTTCGCCTCCAAATAAATGGAAATGTAGATGTGGTACTTCTTGGCCGCCGTAATCACTTATATTGGCGAGAGCTCTATAACCTTTTCCATCAATAGATGAGATACCTAATTTTTTTGCAACAGTTGTAACGCCTTTCATTAAACCAATAATTTCTTCATCTGGGGCGTTGGTATTAAAATCATCTAGATCAATATATTTTCCTTTTGGAATAACTAAAGCATGAATTTTTTTTTGAGGATTGATGTCATAAAAGGATAGTACAAAATCATCTTCATAAATTTTATTACAAGGTATTTCACCTCTTAAGATTTTTGCAAATATATTATTCTCATCATATTTCATAGATTATCATTTATCTCCCAAAGGTTTTCCTGTTATATCCGTTGTAAAATATTGATAAAACATCACGGATATAACTTCAATATTTTCGATCATTCTAATCATATCAAAACTTAAATCAGCTTTTTTACAATTTAATTCTCTAAAATAATATACTCTCGTATTACCCAATGAAATATCAATCTCTTTAGTCAATTCCTCAATTATATTACTTTTTTTTTTGATAACGTAATTATAACTGCATACATTAGCAGTAGCCCAAGTGAGTATGCTAAATATTATTGCAGCAAAAATTAAAGACAACTTTAACATATATTAATAATTTAAATAATACTTAATAGTTCACTGGCGAGTCAATAAAGACCCATTCATTTTTATCATTACCATCATTATCACCTATATTTGATAATATTGCAGTTCTATTTTCTCCTCCTAAATTGAAAAACATAATTTCACCTTTCTGAACATAAGTGTTGGAGAGAGTTTTGGTGCCCCCTCTGGAAATATTAAATGAGCTTGTTACCGCTTTTGATGCAATCGCATTATTCCCATTGTAAGGATTTTTAAAATCTCCACTATTATAAAAGAAATGGCTTGCCGCAAATGCTAAAGCTGTGCCATCATCTGAGCATTTTATAAAATATCTGTAATTACTACTATCATTATTTAAATACATGCCATTTTTACTACTGCCCTGATATGCTGAACAAACTTTTGTTGACTCTGCTGCTAACCATTTAGAAATAGTTCTTAAATTTTGTTGAGCTGTCTTTAATTTAGCACCTTTTGTGTAGCCACTGTAAGCAACTACACCAACGGCAGCTAAAATACCAATAATTGCTACAACAACAAGTAATTCAATTAACGTAAAACCTTTTTGTTTCATTATTTAATTGTTATATCTTTGCTACAAAGATGATTTGGAACAGTACACATGGTTCCTGTACAAGGAGTTGTGATACAAGTCATAACTTTAATAGTGGTTCCAGGTGACCTCATCCTATTAAATCCGACATCAGTATCGTTTGAAACACCTCCTCCATGGGTTACAGATGTTTCTGAACTATCGTACGGGTTCTTGAAATCCACTAATGCCCTTTCAGTTGCTTTTGCAACAACATCTTTCCAGTCAGCTTGGCTTTGTTTTGAACAATCTAATTCACCACTCATCGCAGTGGATTCCCCCAATGAACATTTCATGGATTCACTCATAATGTATTTAACAATTGCATTATGATTAGACTTTGCCGCAGATTTCTTTGCACCGGAAGTATATCCGCTGTAAGCAACAACGCCTACTGCAGCTAAAATGCCGATTATTGCTACTACAACTAAAAGTTCAATAAGTGTAAAACCTTTTTGGTTCATATTAAAAATATATTTTAGTTAATTTTTTAAATTTTTGCATTGTTAAAATATATGCAACTAATAAGATCAATTTTAAAAAAAGAGAGGGAAAATGAATAAATTTAAATCAATTTATAAAGCTATAATTAGCTTAACATTTATTTTTTCATTTGTTCTTACTTCAACAGCTGCTTTTTCAGAGATAGTTGGAAGATTATCTGTTCACTGGAGCCCAAAGCATCATAGCGCAAAACATGCACAAATATTTGCAGATGAAGTAAATAAAAGAGCAAAAGGAAAATTAAAAATCGAAGTTTATCCATCTAAACAATTATTTGGAATTAGAGAAGTAATGGGAGCGGTAACTTCTGGTGCAGTTGAACTTGGAGGAATTGTAGGAGTGGTAAGTTTTCCACCAATCAATAAGAACTTCAATGTTGCCTCATTTCCTGGATTATTTAATTCGTGGGAACAACAAAGAGGTTTTTTTCAAAACTCACCTAAAGGAAAAGAAATTTGGGATGAATTAACAAAAAAAACTAACTCAACATTAGTTATGTATAACCCAGTTGGACCTGTAATGACTTTTTCAAGTGCTAAAGAACTAACAGGTATTGATGCTATGAAAGGTCTAAAGGCCAGAAGACTTTTAAAAAGTGAAGAGCCAATGTGGGATGCTTTAGGTGCAAATAGAGTATCTTTGCCTACTGGTGAAGTTTATACTTCATTACAAACTGGAATGATTGATACGATCAACAGCCCTCCAGGAAGTATCGAAGCGTACAGCTGGTGGGAGTTTTTAAAATATGCTCAAAAGCCTTACCAATATTATGCTGATGCATATATTATGGCAAACTCAACTTGGTTTAATAGTTTATCTCCAGACCTACAAAAAATCATAATGGATGTTGGTAAAGAAGTTGGAAAAAGATCAACTGACTTAATTATGGATACTGGAGAAAGTACTCTTAAAAAATTCCAAGAAAGAGGTGGAGTTGTTACTACACTTTCAGGGGCTGAAAAAGCTAAGTTTGATAAGCTTATGAAAGATGAAGTAATGCCAGCAATGGCTAAAATGATTGATGCTGACGCTTTAGAAGCGGCACAAGCATATGCTAAAAGTAATTAGAAGAAGTTAAACTTTTTCTATAAAGATTATGAGGGCATTGCGAGCTATTAATAATTTGCTAGCAAAAGCTGCAATTTCGCTCGCAATGTTCATAGTCTTTTTAATGGTGGCAGCTTTGACTTTAAGCGCCACAACAAGATTTATCACTGGAACTGGATTTGCTTGGTTTATTGAATTACCACCTGTGATGGTGAGTTGGTTAGTATTTCCATTATTAGGTCCTTTATTAAAACAGGGACAACATATTAAAGTAGATTTTTTAAGTCATTATTTATCTGAGAAATCAAAAAATATTATTGGAACAATTGTAAATTTAATAGCTTTAATTTCTGCATGTGTTTTCTTCAAGGCAGGAGTTGATGCAACAACAATGTATTACAATTTAGGTCAGATGATGGAATTAGAAATTAACATTCCTATCTGGTGGATGTTTTTAGCATTTCCAGTAGGTTTTTTAATTTTAGCCTTAACTTCATTAGAACTTATTTTAGATAATTTAAAAATACTTTTAGGGAAAGAATAAATGTTTGGACTGGCTTTTATTATTTCTCTTGTAACATTAGTTATCTCGGTTCCAATTTTTTTAGTGTTTGGTTTAGGAAGTTCTTTAGCTGCAATTGCTGGATTGAATTTACCTTGGTCAGTTCTTATTCAAGTTTCATTTGGTGCACTAACTAAACATGTTCTTATAGCAGTCCCATTATTTATTTTTACTGGAATGGCAATGTTAAAAGGAGGGGCAGCATCGAGATTAGTTAAGTTTACAACAACTCTAGTTGGTCATTGGCCAGGTGGCCTCGGTGTTGCAATGGTTATTGCGATGGGTTTCTTTGCTGCCTTTTGTGGTTCAATCTTGGCTGCAATTACTGCAGTTGGAACAATTATGATGCCAAAGATGATTGAACAAGGTTATCCAACTCCATTCGTAGTCGTCTTAGCAGCTTCAGCTGCTCTATTGGAGGCATTGATACCTCCATCTAACGCTGCAATACTATTTAGTGCTCTAACAAATGTCCCTGTATCAAAAACTTTTGCTGCAGGTGTTATTCCGGGCTTAGTTCTCTTAGTATTAATGGTCCTCCTAGTTTTGTTTAAATGCAGGCATATTAGAACAGATGAGAAGGCATCATTAAAAGAAAGAGTGAGTTCTTTCATAGCTGCATTACCAGCATTGATCACTCCAGTAATAATTTTGGGTGGAATTTATGCAGGGATACTCACTCCATCTGAATCTGCTGCTGTTGCAGGAGTATATGCAGTTCTAATTGGATTTTTAATTTACCGTGAACTTACTTTTTCATCTTTGATGAGCTGTTTAAGGGAAACTGCAATTATAACAGCTGTAATTTTTGCAATTATAGCTACTGCTACATTCTTAAGTGTAGTTTTAACTTACACTCAAGCTCCTCAAAAAATTATTACATTCTTCACAGATAAAGGTGTGAGCGTAAATCTATTCTGGATAATGCTTGGAGCAATTTGTTTAATTCTTGGAACCTTTATAGAAATAGTTCCTGTATTTTATTTAACTGTTCCAATTTTTGCAGCTATAACATTATCTTTCAATCAAAGTTTACTTCATCTTTATGTAGTGTTTGTTGCTTTTGCAGGTATTGGAATGATAACGCCCCCCGTATGTGTTGGCATTTATACAGCTGCAGGTGTGATCAAAGAAAATCCAGCCAAAGCTTTTAAAGAAGTGCCTCTATTTACAATCGTTGGAATAATTTATGGAATACTAATGATACTATTTCCAATATTCTCAACCTGGTTGCCAAATAAATTATAATTATTTAAAATTTAATATTGAATTATCTTCAAAAGCAATTTTATCAACTCTAAAAATTATTTTGTAATCTTCCAAACTTGACTGTTCTAACTTTGAACAACTGTTATCCATATCAAATGTTTTATCTATTTGAGCAGAAAATTTTTTTTCTTTTTTTGAGTCTACATAAGCACTTCTAAGAATTTTTGCTCCATACAATTTCTCATCAAATAAATTATTTATAATAAAATTTGCGTCAATCAATTTTATTGTTTTCTGATAATCATTTTTTAAAGTGTAGTAAATTTTAAGTTTTGTTGAAAAATCCTCTTTTTCACACCCAATCTTTAATAACTCAAATTTTACTTTACTCTTATTATTATCTTTTGACTTTAAGGTCTTAGCTTTAGTTGAAGAATTACTCGTTTCTTCTGATAGATTATTTATTAAATCTAAAAATTTTAAACTATTTTCAATATTCTCTAATCGTTTTTCTATACTTTCTAATCTTTGATCAATTGTTTTTGCCGATCCAGTATTACAGACAAATAAAATATATGTTAAAAATATTAATAATTTTTTCATTTTGCTCAAATTACTTCTTTCTTTGTTTTAATTCTTCCATGACTTCTTCTATTTTTATTCCACTTTTTTCTAGATACATAATTAAGTGATATAAAACATCTGCAGCTTCATGGATTTTGTTAGAGTCTTGCTCTACAGCTTCTATTAGTTCATTTATCTCTTCCAAAACCTTTTCTTTCGCTAAAGATTTATCTTCTAAAAGCTTATTGGTATATGAGCCTTCAACCGGATTACTTTTCCTCTCTCGTGCAAGTTTAATTAAATCCTCTAAAATATTGAGCATATTTATTCTTTCTTTTTTAAAAGTGACAAGGCTTTACCGTGATATTCGTGACTACCCATATGTGTTAATGGTGACTCAAGATCACCCCAAACTTCACCGCCAATATTTCTCCATAAGTGACAAAAATAATAATCTTCTGATGCATATCTTTTTGTTTGTTTGTCTTCAATAATACCCGTTTTAAAAAAATCATATATTGTGCCATATCCGTCATCAGCTTCGTATTTCAATTCAGGATATTTATCTCTCATAACTTTGAAAACTTCTCTTTTAATTAGCATAAATCCAGTTGCACCGTGTTTTAATTTTGTAAAACCATTTTTTATTTTGATATTAGTTGGATCTTCAAAATCTAGAGCAAAATTGGTTGAATTTTCATTTAGAAATTTTTCATTAATATTTTTTCCATCCTTTAATCTATCCAGTAATCTTTTCCAATAAATGTTCTTCTTCGGATAAACTCCACACGTAATTTCTTTATCGTGCTTAATTAATCTAATTAAATTTTGGACTTCAAAACCGATATCAGCATCTACAAAAAGTAAATGTGTATAATTTTCTTCATCATCGTACATTTTAGATGCTAAGAAATTTCTACCTCTAGGAATTAATGACTCTTGACCTAGTGTGAAAATATTAAAATCAATTTTTTCTTTATAAAAAAATTTACTAAGTTTATGTAAACTATGAAAAGTAGGAACTGAAATACTGTTATTATAGCAAGGTATACCAATATAGAGCTTTATTTCTTTCATTTAGATTCTCACTGGAATTGATTTTGAATTTAAATACTCTTTTGCTTGTTTAATTGAATATTTACCATAATGAAAAATAGATGCAGCTAAAACAGCACTAGCTCCAGCTTTTATTCCATTTACTAAATGATCTAAACTACCTACTCCACCAGATGCAATAACGGGAATATTAACTATTGATGATATTTCACTCATAAGATCTAAATCGTATCCAGTCTGTGTGCCATCTTTATCCATAGAAGTAACTAAAAGCTCCCCTGCACCACATTTTTCCATTTTTACCGCAAAGTCTATTGCATTTATACCTGTTAATTTTCTACCACCATGTGTGAATATTTCCCATCCATTTTTGCTTCTTTTAGCGTCAATTGCAACAACAATGCATTGTGATCCAAATTTTCTTGAACTATCTTCAACAACTTTTGAATTTTGAACAGCAGCTGTATTTATAGAAACTTTATCAGCTCCACTATTAAGTAATTTATTAATGTCATCTATACTTCTAACTCCTCCACCAACAGTTAAAGGTACAAAACATTTCTTAGAAGTTTTCTCTACAACTTCATAAATAGTATCTCTATTTTCATTTGAAGCAGTAATATCTAAAAAACAAATCTCGTCAGCACCACCATCACTATAAATTTTTGCATGCTCGACAGGGTCTCCTGCATCTTTAAGATCAACAAAGTTAATTCCTTTTACAACACGACCATTTTTAACGTCTAAACAAGGTATAATTCTATTTTTAAGCATCTATTTCTTTTGCAAGTTCATCTAACTTTATATCTCCATCGTATATAGCTTTTCCAACAATTACACCTTCAATATTATTTAATTTTTTTGCTTTTTTAATGTCATCAATTGATGAAACGCCACCAGATATAACTACTGGACAATTTGAAATATTAGCTACTTTTTGTGTTTCTTCAAAATTTGGACTTTGCTTAGTTCCATCTCTATTAATGTCTGTGTAAATAATCCTACTAACTCCATAATTATTTACTTTTTTTAAATATTCTGTTGTTAATTTATCAGACTCTTCTGTCCAGCCTGAGATAGCAAGATGACCATCTTTTGTATCTAGACCTAAAGCAATTTGGTTTTTAAATTTATTACAAGCTTCTTCTAAAAATTTTCTATCTTTTATAGCAGCACTTCCTAATATTACTTTTTCAACACCAACATCAATATATTTTTGAATAGTCTCAAAATTTCTAACTCCACCTCCTATTTCTATTTTAAGGTCAAATTTTCCAACTATTTCTTGAATAATATCAATATTAATTGGATCTCCAGTTAATGCGCCATCTAGATCAACTATATGTAAATTTTTAAATCCACTATCTTTATAATTGCCAGCTTGCTCCACTGGAGAAATTTCATACTCTGTTTTATTTTCAAAGTCTCCTTTAATTAACCTAACACACTTTTTATCTTTAATATCTATTGCAGGAAAAATTTTCATTTTAGTTTAAAATTTTTTTCTTTGCTTTTTCAAATTCTTCTTTATTTAAAACACCTGATTTAAATAAACTATTTAGCTGTTCTAACTGTTCAATAATATTGGAATCTATATCATTACTATTATTTATTTTTACTTTGTTAATTTTAATATTATTGAATGAATTTTTTTTCATTTTATCAAATTTAGCATTAAATTTTGAGCAATTAACATAACATGCTGAAATTAACATAATTGCCTTATCATTATGCTCGGTTAAAAAAAGATTTAAATCTATATCTAATCTCATAGCACCAAATATGTAAATAAAGTCACCAGCAGATTTTAAATATAATTGATTATTTTTATTTTTTGATATTTTGAATTTTGATAAATTTATTGTCATATCATCATTAATTGGAATACTTTTATTATTACCAGATAAACTTGTAATCATTTTTCTAATCTCTTTTGTTTGTTCAGCTAATTCAGTGATGTTCATTTGGTTTAACTCATCAACAATTCCTGAAAAATCCTTGTCAGAAAAAGTTTGTTTTAAGTTTTGATCAGAAAATATTACATAGGAAATGAAATCAATTTTCTCTTTTTTCATTATTTTTTTTACTTCCGACATTACCCACTTGGAAGCTTGAACCTCGTCTTTAAAATTCTTTTTTTCCATTTTTTTCATAATTGATTTTGCATATTGATTATTCATAACATCCTCACCATTTAAAATAGCTCTTTCTAAATCAACATATTTTTTAGGTCCCATAAGATACATTTTGATATTTGCTGAGTTCATAAATTCCTGAAAAAAATCTTCAACTTCGTCATTCGTATATTCAATATAAATATGGCTTTGCGGAACTTCAAAATTAATATCTTGAATATTAATATTTTTAGAATTTGCACTACCAATGATTAGAATTGTCAAAAAAATAATAAAATTAATTAATTTCATTTTTTATAAATTTATAAAATTATCAATTATTTTAAGACCAATTCTATCGCTTTTTTCAGGGTGAAACTGCGTTCCAAATATATTTTCTTTTTCTACTGCACAAACTATATTTGATGCATAATCTGTAGTTGCAGTAGTGACTGAATTATCCTTAGGAATGAATTCATAACTGTGTACGAAATACATATGAGAATTGTTTTCAATATCTTTAAAAATTTTACTATCTTTAACAATATTTATTTGGTTCCAACCAATATGAGGAAGTTTATATTTTCCTTTTTGATTATCAATTTTAGATACTTCACCAGAAATCCAACCTAATCCTTTTGTTTGAGCTTCTTCATAGCCAATATCAGCAAACATTTGAAGGCCTACACAAATACCAAGAAGTGGTTTTTTATTATTTAATGCAAATTCATTTAGAGTATCAATCAAACCATTTATGCTCTTTAAACCATCTATACAGCTCTTAAAAGATCCTTGTCCTGGCAGAACTACTTTATCACTAGACTTAATTTTATCTAGATTTGATGTTATTTCGATATTAACTTTATCTTTAGCAACTTCCTTAAAGGAGTTAATTACTGAGCTAATATTTCCAGATTTATAGTCAACAATTGTGACGTCCATTAATTTTATAAGGAGCCCTTTGTAGAAGGAATTGAACTTTTATTTCTAGGATCCAATTCTAGCGCAGCTCTTAAGGTTCTTGCCAAGCCCTTATAACAAGACTCTATGATGTGGTGACTATTATCACCATAAATATTTTCAACATGCAAAGTAATTCCTGCAGCTTGAGAAAAGGCTTGGAACCATTCTTTAAATAATTCTGTGTCCATTTCTCCAAGTTTCTCAACTTTTAATTTTACATTCCAAATCAAATAAGGTCTGTTCGAAACATCTATTGCAACTCTTGTTAATGTTTCATCCATCGGTAATAAAATATGGGCATATCTTTTAATGCCTACAAACTTTTTCGATGCTTTTTTTAAGCATTCTCCAATAGCAATTCCTGTATCCTCAGTTGTGTGGTGAAGATCTATGTGTGTATCACCTTTAGCTTTAACTGTTAAATCCATTGATGAGTGTTTAGATAACTGCTCAAGCATATGATCTAAAAAACCTATTCCTGTGTCAACTTTGTACTTACCTTTACCATCAATATTAAGATCAACACTAATATTAGTTTCTTTTGTTTTTCTAGCTATTTTTGCTTTTCTTTTCATAATTTAAATTAGGTATATAGGTATTTTTGATTATATCAATAATACTAAACCTGGGCTTGAACTATTAAAATTCATATCCATCTATAGTCTATGACAACAATTGTACTTGTAAGAAAAAATAATGACGTAGTTGTGGCTAGTGACGGTCAAGTCAGCATGGGCAACACAGTAATTAAGAAAACAGCTAATAAAGTTCGTAAAATTGAGAAAAGAAATGTGATCGCAGGTTTTGCTGGATCGACAGCAGACGCGCTTACATTGTTTGAAAGATTAGAGTCTAAGCTTGAAAAGCATGCGGGAAACTTGACAAGAGCTGCTGTAGAATTAGCAAAAGATTGGAGAACAGATAAGTATTTAAGAAGATTAGAAGCTTTAATGGCGATAGGTGACAAAGAAAAAAGTTTTATAATTTCTGGAACAGGTGATGTTCTTGAACCTGAAGGCGATGTCATTGGAATTGGTTCAGGTGGAAATTATGCTTTAGCAGCTGCAAAAGTTTTAATGGATACAAATATGTCTGCTGAAGAAATTGCAAAAAAATCAATTAAAGTTGCTTCTGATATATGTGTATTTACTAATGAAAATTTGAGTATGGAGAAAATATAATGGAAAACTCAAATGTAACAACATTTCCTAAAGGAAAAGTAGAAAAAGAAAATACCACAATAAAAAATTCCCTTTCGCCAAGGGAAATTGTTTCAGAATTAGATAGGTTTGTTGTTGGGCAAAATAAAGCCAAAAGGGCTGTTGCAATAGCTTTGAGAAATAGATGGAGAAGACAAGCATTAGAAGATGAAATGAAAGATGAAGTTCTTCCAAAGAATATTTTAATGATTGGACCTACTGGTGTTGGTAAAACTGAAATCTCTAGAAGACTTTCTAAATTAGCAGAAGCACCATTCGTAAAAGTAGAAGCAACAAGATTTACAGAAGTTGGATATGTAGGACGCGACGTTGAGCAAATAGTCAGAGATCTTTTGGAAATAGCAATTGCAATGGAAAAAGTAAAAAGAAGAAAAGAAGTTCATGCGCAAGCACAGAAATTAGCTGAAGAAAGAGTTTTGGACGCACTGGTTGGCAATAAAGCTAGTGTTGCTACTAGAGAAAGTTTTAGAAAAAGACTAAGAGATGGGGATTTAGATGATAATGAGATTGAAATAGCTATTAGCGAATCTAATCAAATGCCATCATTTGAAATACCTGGAATGCCAGGTGCAAACGTTGGAATGATTAATATTTCTGACATGCTTGGAAAATCTATTGGTCAAAAACCGAAAAAAAAGAAAATGTCAGTTAAAGAATCACATGAAATTTTAATAAACGAGGAGTCTGACAAACTTATTGAGCAAGATAAAATTATTAAGTCAGCAAAAGATTCAACAGAGAATAATGGAATAGTTTTCTTGGATGAAATTGACAAAATTTCAGCAAGAACAGACCGTGTTGGTGGTGATGTATCCAGGGAAGGTGTTCAAAGAGATTTATTGCCATTAATTGAAGGAACAACCGTTAGCACAAAATATGGACCTGTTAAAACAGACCATATTTTATTTATTGCTTCTGGTGCCTTCCAATTAGCAAAGCCGTCTGATCTTTTGCCAGAATTACAAGGAAGATTGCCTATACGAGTTGAGCTTGATGCACTAAATAGTGAGGATTTTATTAGAATATTAAAAGAGCCTGATAATAGTTTAATTAAACAGTACAAAGCGCTTTTGAAAACAGAAAATGTAGATTTAGAATTTACAGAGGATGGAATTAATACAATTGCCCATATAGCAAGTGAAGTGAATTCATCAGTAGAGAACATTGGAGCAAGAAGATTGCATACTATTATTGAGAGAGTATTAGATGAAATTAGTTTTACAGCAACAGATAGAGCTGGAGAAAAAATTACTGT
Source organism: uncultured Pelagibacteraceae bacterium (assembly GCA_902586225.1). Taxonomy (GTDB): domain Bacteria; phylum Pseudomonadota; class Alphaproteobacteria; order Pelagibacterales; family Pelagibacteraceae; genus Pelagibacter. The sequence continues at coordinate 2,583 of CACIGO010000010.1, read as the reverse complement.
CGATGGCAAATATATTAAAGATAATATTGGCGAATTAGTAAAAGATACTGACCTTTCAAAGTTTATTTTATAGTTTTCAAAAATATATCAAAATTGCCTTTTGAAGGACTATTTACTGAATCAAAATCAATATCTATAATTTTACTCATTAATTCAGGACTATTTTTTATATATTCTGGTACTGAATGTTTTAAAATACTTAAATCTTTAGATTGATAAGGATCATCTAAATTTTTAGATCTCATTCCCTTGCCAGTAATCACATTAATTTTTTTGACTTTATTTGTGTAGCAATTCTCAATAAATTCTGAAATCTTTTTATTGGCATCTTCTAAAGTGTATCCATGAAGATCGATTGTTCTCTCAGAAATAATCTGATTATTTACTTGATCCACATCTTTATTCTGAAGTTTTTCTGAACTATCTAAAAATTTTTGCCAATCTTTTTTATCTTTATCTGATAGCTTATTTGTCAAGCTTGAGTATCAATTAACAACCAATTGGGATTTGCAGATCTGCTATCTTTTGAAAACTTCCAGGTATCTAATACTTTTTTTATTTTTTCTGGATCACCTGATATTACTTTATCATCTTTGTCTTTTACACACGAAATTATTTCACTTACAAATTCAACTGTTACTTCAAGCATATTCTTATTTTGCTCGTGTTGTTTTACTTCTGCAGAACTAATTCCAATAAATGTTGTTTCAGAAGAATGTTTTTTTGACTGTCTATCTTTTATTGCATCTTCAAATTGTTGGTAAACACTTTTATCTAACAAAGTTTTGATATCTTTTAATGTTCCCTTTGCAAAATTTGTAATAATCGTCTCGTATGCAATTTTTGCCCCTTTTACAAATTCTTTTTTTGCATTTTCATCAAATGTGCTAGCATTCAGATTAACTTTTGGCTTTGAAGGTGGAGCCTCATGAGCAAAGCTAGATTCAATATCTTCCTCAAAACCTGTTTTTTTTCCTAAAATTCCTCGTAATCTTAAAAAAATGAAACCTGCAATCATTGCAAGAAGGATGATATCAATGTATTCAAAGCTATAACTCATATAAGTATAATATTTACTATGTTGATAAATTTCAACCTGCTAATTAAATAATAGACAAATGAACACAGCATTAATTTTAATTATAGGTATTCCGCTAATTGAAATATATTTATTTATTAAAATAGGATCTCAAATCGGTGCATTTAATACAGTTTTACTTATATTAACGACAGCCGTAACTGGAGTTGCTTACGCAAGATATGAGGGCTTTAACACTCTAAAATCAGGAATTGGACAATTAATTAAAAACGAGATGCCGGTATATGAAATTATATCAGGAGCAACTCTTGCATTTGCAGCTTTTCTTTTGATTTTGCCTGGATTTGCCACAGATATATTGGGTATTCTTTTAATTATCCCAATCACTAGAAAATTTATGCTTAGAAGATTTGTAAAAACAAATGTTAACAAAAATAAAAAAAAAAATAATTATATTGAAGGTGATTATGAGGATATAAGTGACGATAATGACAAAAAAATATGAAATAATTCTTAACTACATTAAGGATCTCTCAATAGAGATTCCTAATGCTGAAACTTTTATTTTTAGTAGAGAAAATATAACAAAATATACACTTGGTTTAAATATAAAAACAAATCCTATCAAAGATCAAACTATCGAAGTTATCACAAATTTAAATTACAAAGATAAAAATGAAAACAAAAGGAAATCATATTTTGAAATTTCATATGCCACTGTCATTAAATTAAAAAGTAAAAATATGAAAAAGGATGAATTAGAAAGACTTATACTTTGTGATTTGCAAAACGATATATATCCTAATTTAGAAAAAATTTTTTTGAAATCTATTAAAGATGCTGGTTTTCCAGATATGACTTTAGATAAAAAAATTGATTTTGAAAAACTCTATCAGCAGAGACTCAATTAAAGAAATTTCTTTTGAATTCTCTTTTCAAAAATTCTTTATGATTTTCCAGTTCTTGTCTCGATGGTTTTATAATTTTTTTTGAATAATCTATTTCATCGTTACTGTTGTTTTCTTTTTTACTTATTTCTTTTTGAAATTGAAATATAGGCTCTTTTTGATCAATAAGATTAATATATACCTTTGATAATAATTCACAATCAATTAAGGCTGTATGTTTTTCTCTCCTAGAATTATCTATTCTAAATCTTTTACATAAAGCATCTAAACTGATTCCAGATCCAGGAAATTTTTTTCTAGCAATTTCAAGAGTATCAATAACATTTTCCCTTGAAATATTCTTTTTTTTTATTAAAGAGAGCTCATTGTTTAAATGTCCTATATCAAATTCTGCATTATGAATTATTATTTTTTTGCCTTCTATAAATTTTAAAAAATCATCTGCTACATCGCTAAACTTTTTTTTATCAGCTAAAAATTCATCTGTGTATCCATGAACTTTTAATGCACTCTCAGAAACTTTCCTTTCAGGATTTAGATAACAATGAAAAATATTTTTGGTTGGTATTAAATTTTCAATTTCTATACAACCAATTTCAACTAATCTATGTCCATCTTTTACTGAAAGACCCGTAG
>CACIGO010000009.1:0-31153 GCA_902586225.1 uncultured Pelagibacteraceae bacterium | reverse complement strand
ATTTATTAAACGAGCTAGGTATTGAATATGAATTTAGTGGTGAGCCAATAAATAGATTTAAATATAATACTTCTAATGAGGAAAAATCTGAGGAATTAGCAAAACTTAGAGTTGAAATAGAAAAGATTGAAAATTGTGAACTAAAAAATAGTGCAAAAAATCTTGTTTTCAGTGATGGAAATTCATATTCAAAAATAATGATTGTAGGTGAAGGACCTGGACAAAAAGAAGATGAATTAGGAAAACCTTTTGTTGGTGATGCAGGTATGCTTTTAAATAAAATGTTAAAAGCTATTAATTTAGATAGAACTAACGTTTATATTACTAATGTTGTAAATTATAGACCCCCAAATAACCGAAAGCCTGAAATATCAGAAATAAATAGATACTCTGAATATTTAAGAAAACATATTTCGATTATAAATCCAGAAATACTTATTTTAATGGGAAGCACAGCAATGGAAGCGCTCTTCGGGAATAAAATTAAAATTTCTAAAGAAAGAGGAAAATGGAAGGAAGTAATAATTAATAATAAAACATATTTAACAATGATAACTTTTCACCCAGCATATCTGCTAAGACAAGCAGAGCAAAAAAAATATTCTTGGGCCGATCTTAAAGAAATTAGAAAAAAAATAGATGAAACTGGTTTAGAGATTTAAATTTTTAATAATATTTTATATGAAAAAAATTATTGCTGGGGTTGATGAAGTTGGAAGAGGGAGCCTTGTAGGACCAGTTTATGCAGCGGCTGTTATATTAAATAAAGAAATTAATAGAAAAATTCTTAAAGATTCAAAAAAACTTAACAAAATTCAGAGGGAAACTTTAGCTAAATATATAAAAAAAAATTCAGTTTGGGCGTTAGGATCTGCATCAATAAAGGAAATTGAAAAAATTAATATTTTAAATGCTAGCCTACTTTCAATGAAAAGAGCAATTAAGAAACTCAAATTGAAACCTAAAAAAGTTTTAATAGATGGTAATAAACCACCAAACTTAAAAAATTATGTAATTAAAACTATTGTAAAAGGTGATGAAAAAATTCCTGAAATTTCAGCCGCATCGATTATTGCTAAAGTTGAAAGAGATAAGCTAATGAAAAAGATGTCTTTTTCTTTTAAAAAATATGGCTGGGATAGTAATGCAGGTTATGGAACTAAGGATCATATTAAAGCTATTAAAAAATTTGGAGTGACTAGATTTCATAGAAAAACCTTCCAACCAATACACAAGATATTGAGTCTTAAATAATAATCATAACAATTATCAATCAATAAATTCAATCACAGGTTGACGTAGACTCCTGACTGGAGTCTAATTCAAAAATATAAAATGATCATTTCAGACATAAAAAATAAAATTATTAATGGAGATAGTATTAAGGAATTAAAAAAAATTCCGGCTGAAAGTTTTGATCTGATATTTGCAGATCCACCTTACAACCTTCAACTGAAAAAAGAATTAAGTCGACCTGATAGATCTAAAGTCGATGCTGTAGACGATGCGTGGGATAAATTTGATAGTTTTAAAAGTTATGATGAGTTTTCAGTTCAATGGCTTAAAGAATGTAAAAGAATTTTAAAAAAAAATGGATCTATATGGGTCATAGGAAGTTATCATAATATTTTTAGAGTTGGTTCAAAAATGCAAGATTTAGGTTTTTGGATACTAAATGATGTGATTTGGAACAAAAATAACCCTATGCCAAATTTTAGAGGAACACGTTTTACAAATGCGCACGAAACACTTATATGGGCATCAAAAAGTGAAGGCTCAAAATATACTTTTAATTATCAATCACTTAAATGTTTAAACGATGATCTACAGATGAGATCTACATGGAATTTACCTATATGTAATGGAAAAGAAAGACTTAAAAATAATGGTAATAAAGTTCACTCAACGCAAAAGCCAGAGTCTTTATTGCACAGAATTATATTAGCATCGTCTAATAAAGGCGATTTAATATTGGACCCGTTTCTCGGTACGGGAACAACTGCTGTAGTTTCAAAAAAGTTAGGTAGAAATTATTTTGGGATAGAAAAAGAAAAAAACTATTTTGAAGCTGCAAGTAAAAGAATTAAAAATACAAAGATTATAGAAGATGAATATTTAGATACTATAAAAAATAATAGATCCAAACCAAGAGTGCCATTTGGATCTTTAGTTGAATTAGGAATTATTAAACCTGGTACTGAAATTTATGATCAAAAAAAACTAATCAATGCGAAAATTATGATTGATGGCAGTATAAAATATCGGAAATCAGAAGGATCAATTCATAAAGTTGCTGCACAAATATTAGGTGCTGAGAGCTGTAACGGTTGGACTTTTTGGCATTATAAATCAGGTAATTCACTCAAACCAATTGATGATTTGAGGCAAAGACTAAGGCCAACTACTTAATTTCTATAAATTTTTCCAAGATAACTCTCTAGAAATTTTTTATTTTTTGATAAAAATTTCAAAACAATATTTCTAATTAATATTATTATTGGATTAGTTAAATGGAAGGCAAAATGGTTTATTTTTGATCTTTTATTTACTAGTAATATTTTACTTATCTTATCTTTATAAATACTATTTGAATTTGTAATATTTTCTAAAATACCATTTGCTGTTTCAATACTTTGAGAGGCACCTTGTGCAAAAGAAGGTGGAAAAGCAAATAAAGCATCACCACTCAAATAAGTATTTTGATATTTTAGTTTTGGCAATTCAGTGCTTACAAATACAGGAAAACACTTTATATTTGCTAAACTTTCCAAATTTATAATAGAATTTTGTGAAATAAAGTCTTTTAAAGATTTTATAAATGTTTCTGAATTAAGAACATTTTTATCTTCAATTTCTTTAGTAGTTAGTTTCTTTTTGATTATAGCAACGAAATTATATTCGAGTTTTTGATTTACAGGATAAGTTACATAGTGAAAATTTGGCCCCATATAAACAGAAATATTATCTTTTTCATGTTGTTTTAAATTCGCCCTTAAAGCAATGTTCCCATTAAAAATTGGGTTTAAATGATTATTTGATATTTGAGATTTTAATTTTGAAAAAACACCGTCTGCAATTACTATATAATCAAAACTTTCATTCTTATTATTCAAAGAAATCTTTATTTTTTCATTATATTCGATATTTTGAATATCGGCTTTAAATTGAATTTTTTCCTTTGGAATATTATCAAGTAAAAACTTTATTAATGTTGATCTTTTAAGTGTTGTGTAACGGTCATTTAAATTATTGAATTGCTTTAAATCAATTTCACAAATCTTTTTAATATTATTAGCCTGGAAAAAATTAACTTTTGTTGGATAATAAACATCTGATGCTGAAATATTTTTAAATCCAATTTTATTCAACAAATTAATACTATTAACTGAAAGTTGAATACCATAACCTTCATTTAAATTGAGGTAATCTTTTTTTTCAAATATTTTATAGTCTATTTCAGTATTTTTGTTTAATTCATTTGCAAGATACAAACCAGATATACCAGCTCCAACAATTGCAACTTTTTTCATTCAGATTTTGAGATGGTATAAAATATTTTTTTAGTAAATGATGGAATTATTTCTGAGCTTAATTTATCTTTTTTGATTAATATTTTATTTTTAATCTTTGGAGGTCTTTTTGAGTTATTTAATAAAATTTTCATTTCCATATTAGATAATTTTATATTAATTTTTTTATTATTTGAATAATTATACTTATTTTCTGGAACTTCAGTCATAGGGAAAATTGGCATATTTTTTAAAAATTTAAATTTATCATTTTTGACTAATAAGTAGTTATTATGTTTTTTGTAAATAGTCGCTTCGAAATATTTAGTTTTTATTTCTTTATTAATTTTAGTTAACTCAAAGTCATTTTTTTTTAAAGATATACAATTTTTATTTAAAGGACATTCCTTACAACTTGGATTTTTTGGTTTGCATATTAAAGCACCTATCTCCATAATTGCTTGTGAGTAATCACTAGCACGATCGGACAGTCCAAAAAAATTAATTTTTGTTTTTAAAAAATCTTTAGATATTTCATTCTGCTTTTTTAAATATAGAGTTCTTTTAAGAATTCTCTCTACATTTCCATCTAAAGGAATGGTTTTAAAGTTAAATGCTATAGACATTATTGCTTTGGATGTATATTCACCTACCCCTGGTAGTTGTAACAACTTTTCATAGGATCTTGGCAACTTACCATGGAAATCTCTAACAATTATAATTGCACTTTTTTTTAGATTTCTTGCTCTTGAATAATAACCAAGACCTTCCCAATGTTTCATTAAGATCTTTTCGTCGACATTTGCCAATGATTGAAAGGTTGGAATTTGTTTTACAAATTTTTTAAAATAAGGAATAACAGTTTTTACTTGAGTTTGCTGTAACATAAATTCACTAACAAAAGTAAAATATTCTTTTTGCCTCTGAGAAACTTTTTTTCTCCAAGGTAAAATTCTTTTATTATTATCGTACCAAAGTAGAATTTTATTTGGTATGTTTTTACTATTCATATGAGTCAAAAATATAATACTAAGCAGAGATATAACTCCATTCAAGGTTTAAGATCTTTTAAAGATACTTTACCCACAGAAGCAAAAAGAATAATTAGTAAAAAAGGTAAAATTTATAATGAAACTTTAGATAATTGGAAATATTTAGTAGGTAAAGATTTATTTAAAGTAAGCTTTCCTAAGTCATATAAAAGTTCAAACAAGTTATCGGGCAGTCGTTTAAATATTTTAGTAAAGAGGGGAAACGAAGTTGATGTTGAGTATTCTAAAAAAGAAATAATAAAAAAAATTAATGTTTTTTTTGGCTATCATGTTTTAGATGACATTAAATTGAATACATTTGATGGAAAAATTGAAGAAAGCCATAAAAATACCGCTATTAATGCGACAAAAAATAAACATATAAAGAGCATAAATAATATTAAAAATGACAAAATAAAAAACTCACTGTTAGAGCTAAGTAAACATTTTAAAATAAAATGAAAAAAATAATTCTTGTCTCAATTTTAATTTTTTTTAATTTCATTAATGCTAATTCTGAAGTTAAACCAATTTTAGTAGGGAATGCAGACTCAAAAGTTAAGTTGATGGTTTTTGAATCTTTAACTTGCAGTTTTTGTGCAAATTTTCATAAAAATATTTATCCGAAACTAAAAGAGGATTTTATTGATAAAGGATTGATCTCAATAGAATTTAAAAGCTTCCCATTAGATATCATTGCATTTAATGCAACTAAATTAGCGCATTGTAGAAATGATGGTGAGCATGAAATTTTGCATCACCTTTATTTAAATCAAGATAAGTGGATCAAGGGAAAAAATGAATTAGAAGCAAATCAAGCAATGAAAAAATTTATTGATAATACTGAATATAATCTTGATTTTGATAAGTGCTTGGCTGATAAAAAGATAGAGGATCACATTTTAGAAGACCGAATCGAAGGTGTTAAAAAGTACAAAGTGGATTCTACTCCTACAGTCATAATTAACGGAAAAAAGTTTGAAAATCACTCAAACTACAAAAAATTAAAAAAATACATTGAAAAACTGATATAAGTCAGTGAATGGAATTTAAAAAAATCCAACTAAATGGATTTAAGTCTTTTGCTGAAAAAACAAATTTCCTCATTGAAGAAGGTTTAACTGGAATAGTTGGCCCAAACGGTTGTGGCAAATCAAATATAGTGGAGTCGTTGCGATGGTGTATGGGTGAGACATCGGCAAAAAGTATGAGAGGTTCAGGAATGGAAGACGTTATATTTTCTGGAACTTCAAACAAACCATCAAAAAATATTGCAGAAGTTTTGGTGAGCTTATCAAATGACAACAAGGATGGTCCTTTACAATATAATGAGCTCGATGAAATTGAAATAAGAAGAAAAATAGAAAAAGATAAAGGCTCAAAATTTTATATAAATGGGAAAGAAGTTAGAGCTAAAGATGCTCAAATGTTTTTTGCAGATTTATCAACAGGTGCTCATTCACCTTCGATTATTAGTCAAGGTAGAATTGGAGCATTGGTTACGGCAAAACCTTCAGATCGAAGAGCTATTTTAGAAGAAGCAGCTGGTATAGCAGGTTTACATGTTAGAAGACACGAAGCAGAATTACGATTAGGCGCGGCAGAAAATAATTTAAAAAGAGCAGATGAATTAAGAAGACAACAGGAAAGACAATTAGCAAATTTGCAAAAACAAGCTGAAGAGGCTGCAAAATACAAATCTATTTCAGAAGAAATAAAAAAAGTTGAGGCAGGTTTATATTATTTACGTCTTTTAGAAATTGATAATGAAATTAAAGTAGAGAATGAGATCAACAATGAGGCTGATGATCAAGTTAAGTCCTTCAATGATAAATTAGAGGATTTAAGCATGAAAATTATTGAAAAGAATAAAAATGTAAATCCTATAAGAGAAAAAAATCAAGAAAACTTGTCAAAAATTCAAAGATTAAATCTAGAGTTAAAAAGTTTAGATGAGGAAAAAGACAGGGTTAATGATGAAATACAATCAATTAGAAAGGCTTTAGGTGTAATTGATGACGATATTGTTAGAGAAAAAAGCATAATCATTGATGCAAACTCTAATGAAAAAAGACTTAGAGAAGAAAAAGAAAATTTAATTAAAGTCGATTCAAAATATTATGAAACTGAAAAATTGTCAGGTTTAGATTTGGTAAATGCAAAAGGAAAATTAAAAGATGAGCAAGATAAATTAGAGAGAATACTAGAAAATCTAAACCTTGATACTCTAAAAAAGAACTCAGAAACTATTGATTTAGCAAGTGAGCAGTTAGATAAAGCAAAAGAAATGCTCTCAGAGAATAATATCAATGGTGCAACTAATTTAATAGATGAATGCAAAATAAATCTTTCATTTTTAAAAATGAAAATTAATGAAATGCATGACAACGATTTAGCGATAACAGTAACTAAGAAAAACGAAGAAATCAAAAGTCTACAAGAAGAATACGCTGAAGCATTTAGTACAAATCAAAATATTAAAAAAGAGTCAATAAAAAGAAGTGAAAGAATTAAAATAATTGACCAAGAAATAGAAAGTTGGAAAAACTTATTGGTAAATTCTGAAAAAATGATTAATGAATTAAATAGTAGAAAAGATACTCAACAAAAAAAATTAGATAGCCTTGAAAAACAACCTCAAACACAAGCTGAAAGAAAAGGACAAATATCAGAAAGTTTAAGAATTTCTGAAAAAGAAAAAAGTGATAATGAAATATTAATAGATGAGCTAGATAAAGAGATTAACGAATTAAGAAGTAATCTAAATACAACAAAAGAAGAGTCTATTGAAATAAGAGAACGAAAGGCAAGCTCTGGAGCAACAATCGATGGTTTGAATAAAAGAAGAAATGATTTGCTAGAAAGAGTATCAACAGAACTTAATTTAAAAGAAGAAGAGATACTGAATTTTTCAAACTTAAAAGATGTATCTGAATATCCAGATACAGTAACACAAGAGGAATTGCTTGATGAAAAAAAAAGGGAAAGAGAAAAATTAGGCTCGGTTAACTTAAGAGCAGACGAAGAGACTTCAAAATATGAAGATGAAATTAAGAAAATGGAAAAAGATAGACAAGATTTAGTAACTGCAATTATAAAGTTAAAAGAAAGTATTACTGAACTCAATCAGAAAGGTAGGGAAAGACTTCTAGATGCTTTTGAAAAAGTGAATAGAAAGTTCAATGAAGTTTATACCAAACTATTTAATGGGGGTAGTGCAAAACTAGAGCTAGTAGACTCTGATGATCCTTTAGATGCAGGATTAGAAATGTTGGTAAGTCCACCAGGAAAAAGATTACAATCAATAACTTTATTATCTGGAGGTGAACAAGCCCTGACTGCTTTATCTTTAATCTTTGCAGTGTTTCTTACTAATCCAGCTCCAATATGTGTTCTCGATGAAGTAGACGCACCTCTAGATGATGCGAATGTAACAAGATTTTGCAATCTTTTGACGGAACTAACTAAAATTACATCTACAAGATTTATTATTGTAACTCACCACGCTCTAACCATGTCTAAAATGGACAGACTATACGGCGTAACAATGCCAGAAAAAGGAATTAGCCAACTAGTTGCTGTAGATCTTCAAAAAGCAGAGAGTATGGTTGCTTAATAATGGATGAAGACCAGTTTAAAACTCGCCTAAAAATTGCAAAAAATAAAACTGACAAAGACAAAAAATCTGAAGAGGGAAATAAAGGCTCAAGTATGGGGTCAGCCTTCAAAATGAGCACGGAATTGGTATCTGCAGTAGCTGTTGGGACAATTATTGGGTTTATTTTAGACAATTGGTTTGGTACTAAACCCTGGTTAATTTTAATATTTTTTTTTATTGGTGTAATAGCTGGAATTATGAACGTTATTAGATCAGCAAAAAAAATGCAAAAATAGTAGGCAAATGGCAGCAAATCCAATGTACCAATTCAACGTGTACCGAATTGGTCCAGAAATTAAAATAAATAACATAGATATTTCATTCACAAACGCGAGTTTGTTTATGGTCATAAGTTCACTAGCAATATTAATTATTTTTAATTTAGGCACGAAGAGATCTATAATACCAAATAAAATTCAATTACTTGCGGAACTCAGTTACTCTTTTATCTCAAAAATGATAAGTGATACAGCTGGATCGAAAGCTAAGCCTTACTTTTCTTTCATATTTTCTTTATTCATGTTTGTTTTATTTTGTAACATGTTTGGGATGATACCATACTCTTTTACTGTCACTAGCCACATAATTGTAACTTTTGTATTAGCAGCATTTATATTTATAGGAGTAACAATAATTGGATTTATTAAACATGGACTTGGATACTTAAAACTTTTTGTGCCAAGTGGTGTTCCAATGGTTTTATTGCCATTAATAGTTGTTATAGAAATAATTTCATACTTAAGTAGACCAATTAGTTTATCAGTTAGATTGTTTGCAAATATGATGGCAGGCCATACGATGATGAAAGTTTTTGGAGGTTTCGTAGTTAGCTTAGGAATTGTTGGGGGCTGGCTACCACTAGGTTTTTCAGTTGCATTAACAGGTTTGGAGATATTAGTTGCTTTTCTTCAAGCATATGTATTTGCAATTTTAACATGTATCTATTTGAATGATGCATTAAATTTACACCATTAATTAACATAAGGAGGATATAATGGAATTAGAAGCAGCAAAAATGATAGGAGCAGGACTAGCAGCAATTGCACTTGCAGGTGCAGGAGTTGGAATTGGGATAATTTTTGGAAATTATCTTTCAGGTGCAATGAGAAATCCATCTGCAGCTCAAAAGCAGTTTCCAAACTTGCTATTAGGCTTTGCATTAGCGGAAGCGACTGGTTTATTTGGATTAGTTGTTGCATTAATTATTCTTTTCGCGTTTTAATTAATGTTGAAAAAGATAATTTTTCAATTTCTAGCTTTAAGTCTTATCTTTACTTATAGCGCTCAAAGCGCTGAGAGTGGAGGTATGCCCCAGCTTAATCCAGAGTTTTGGATATCTCAAATTTTTTGGTTAGTACTTACCTTTGGATTATTGTTTATAATTTTATCTAAGTTCATATTACCAAAGATTAGTAACAATCTTGAAACCAGAAAATCACAAATCTTAGAGAATATCGAAACTGCAGACAAGCAACGGGAAGAAACTGAAAAAAAAGTTAAAGAATTTGATAAAATTATCAATGATACAAAAGTCGAAGCAAAAAACTTCTTTAATAGTGAAAGACAAAAAGTTTTGGACGATATAAACAATAAAAGATTATCTTTAGAAAAGGATATCGAAAAAGAAATAATAAAAGCTGAAGAGGAAATAGACCAATTAAAAAAAACTTCTCAAGAGAAAGTTACTAAAATTGCAATTGAGACATCCTCCGATCTAGTTAAACAATTAATTGGTGAAGATATAAATAAAAGTAGTCTTTCAGCCATAGTTGAAGATCTTTCTAAAAAAGAAATGGAAAAACATAATGGCATTTGATGCAACATTTTGGGTAGCAGTATCTTTTGTAATATTTTTTGGGGCCCTAATTTATTTAAAAGTTCCACAGAATGTTAATAATTTATTGAGCAAAATGATTACTGATATCAAAAATGAAATTGATGAAAGTGAAAAACTGCGAGCTGAATCTAAAAGACTATTGGATGAGGCGCAAAAGAAGCTGGATACTGCAAAAATTGAGAGTGAAAAGATTATGCAGCAGTCAAAAGATGAAACTGAAAGATTTGTAATTGAAATGAATGATAAATTTCATAAATCAGCTGAACTCAAGAAAAGTCTAGCAGAAACTAAAATCTCTCAAATGAAGGATAATGCCATTAAAGAAATTAAAGATACATCAATTAATATTGCTGTAGAATCTGTAAAAAAAATTATTACTACATCTGTTGATAAGTCTAAACTTGACAACTTGTTTAATAAAAATCTTGAAGAAACAAAGACAGAATTAAAGAAAATCAGTTCTTAAACTAAGATAGTTTATCAAATTTTATAAAAATAATGTAAATTAAGAAATATGAATTCCATTGTAATTGGATCAGGTTTTGGTGGTATGGCGGCAGCTCTTAGACTTCGAGCAAAAGGTCATAAAGTTACTTTAATTGAAAAACAAAAAGATTTAGGTGGAAGAGCGAGAGTATTTAAAAGTAATGGGTTTACTTATGATGGTGGACCAACTGTAATAACTGCTCCTTATTTAATTTATGAAATTTTTAAACTTTTTAATAAAAATCCAGATGATTATATAAAAATAAAAGATTTAGATACTTGGTACAGATTTGTTTTCGAAGATGGAAGCCATTTTGATTACTCAGCCGATGAAAAGAAAATGGAAGAACAGATTGCAAAAATTAATCCTAAAGATGTCGTGGGTTACAGAAATTTACTTAAATTTACAAAAAAAATATTTGATAAGGGTTATTCAGAATTATCAGATGTGCCATTTGATAAACCTTCATTTATGTTTAAGCAAATTCCTGCATTGCTAAGTTTAAAAAGTTATAAATCTGTTTATTCTTTGGTTAGTGGTTTTATTGAAAATGAAAAACTAAGAAGGCTATTTAGTATGCACCCATTATTGGTGGGTGGAAACCCTTTTACTACAACCTCTATATATGGATTAATTTTGTATTTAGAAAAAAAATGGGGAATTCATTATTCTATGGGTGGAACGGGACAAATCATAAAAGGTTTTGAGAAATTGATGTTAGAAGAAGATGTTACAATTATTAAAGGTAAAGAAGTTAAAAACTTGCTTACAGAAAATAAAAGAGTTGTCGGGGTTGTGACAAGTGAAGATGAGGAAATTAAAGCAGATAACGTAGTTTGTAATGCAGATCCTCCCGGTGTTTATTCAAAAATGCTAAATAATCAAAAATATAACACCTTATTTAATTGGAAGATAAATAGAATGGAATATTCAATGGGATTGTTTGTTTATTATTTTGGAACAAAGAAAAAATACGAAAATGTTGAACATCATACTATAAAGTTTGGCGATAAGTACAAAGAACACTTAGATGATATATTTATAAACAAAAAATTAAATAACGATATAAGCTATTACCTACATAGGCCTACTGCGACTGACTCGAGTATGGCACCAAAAGACCATGATTGCTTTTATGTATTAGTGCCTGTACCTAATAATAAATCAGGAATAAACTGGTCAATCGAAGGTGAGAATCTAAAAAAACTTGTGATAGATAAAATGGAAAAAAGTTTATTACCTAACTTAAGAGAAAATATTGTAGATGATTTTTATTTAACTCCTGATTATTTTGAGAATGAATTAAACACAAAATATGGCTCTGGTTTTTCAATTCAGCCAAAATTTTCTCAATCAGCATACTTTAGATTTCATAATAAATCTGAGGTTTATGACGGTTTATATTTTGTTGGAGCGGGCACTCATCCCGGAGCTGGTGTTCCAGGGGTCCTATCATCCGCAAAGGTCTTAGATAAAATTTTGTAATGAATGAACAAAATTATTTGTCGATATACGCTAAATCTTTTAATTGGGCAGGTTTCTTTTTACCAAAACAAGTCTACTCTGATTGCTCTAATTTGTACGATTTTTGTAGATACATAGACAATATAGCAGATGAAAAAGGTGAACTTGATACGAAATTAAAAAATTTCAATACTTTCAAAGAAGATTTCAAATTAAAAAATGAAAATAACCAAATAATTAAAAATATGTGGGCTTTAATAAATAAATTTGGAATATCGCAAAAAATAATTGATGATTTATTCGATGGCGTCGAGGCTGATATAAAATCAAAAGTAGAAATCAACACTGACAAAGATTTATATGTTTATTCATATAGAGTGGCTGGAACAGTTGGATTAATGATGGCAAAAATTTTAAATGTCAAAGAAAGATCAGCACTTTTAGGAGCGATTGACTTAGGTATTGCAATGCAATTAACTAATATTTCAAGAGATGTTATTGAAGATGAAAGCAATAATAGGTTTTATATAAAAAAGAATTTTGATGAAATTAAAAGAATTCTAAAAATCGCTGACAAATTTTATAATAATTCTTTTATATCAATTAAAAAAATTCCATTTTTTTTAAGATTTTCGATTTTGGTTGCAAGACGAGTATACAGACAAATTGGAAATGAAATCTTAAAAAAAGGAAACTTAGAAAATTATAATAAATCAGGAAAAATTTATGTAAACAATTTAGGAAAAGTCTTACATACGGTGCTATCTATTGTTGATTTAATTAAATTATATTTTGTAAAAGAAGATAAAAAACTTACAATAAAAGAGCATGAGATAATAATGCAAGATATTGAGTATAATGAAAGATTTTGATTACATAATTATTGGAGGTGGCTGTGCAGGTTTAACATTGGCTTATGAGTTAGAGTATCACGATAAACTTAAAAATAAGACTTTAGCAATTATTGAAAAAAGAGATGAATATAAAAGAGATAAAACTTGGTCATATTGGAAAACTGTACCTCACAAGTTTGATGATTGTGTAAAAAAAAGATGGAAAGATTATACAATCAATTTTAAAGGAAATGTTGAATATAAAGATTGTAAAGAAACTCCTTACGAAAGTATTGATAGTGGACTATTCTACAAAAAAATTTTAAATAAAATCAATAAAAATCCTAATATTCAATTCTTTAAAGATATTAGTGAAGTAAATACAGAAAAAGCAATTTTATTTAACAGTTTGCCAAATCTTGATAATAAAGATTCTAATTTATGGCAACACTTTCAAGGTGTTGAGATTGAAACTGAAAAAGATTTTTTTGATGATCAAATAATGAATTTAATGGACTTTGATTGTGATCAAAAAAAAAGTGTTCATTTTTTCTATACACTACCCTATTCAAAAAAATCAGCTTTAATCGAAACTACGTGGCTTTCAAATATGGAAGATGATAGTGAAAAAGATTATGATAAACAAATTACTGATTACATCGAAAACACTTTAAAATTAAAAAAATATAAAATTAATTATAAAGAAGTTGGGGCCATACCATTATTTTATCCAAAATTTAAAAACGACAAAAATACGATTAATATTGGAACTGCCGGAGGTATGACGCGTTTAAGTACTGGCTATACTTTCCTAAATATTCAAGAACAAGCAGAATATATTACCCAAAACATTGATAAAATAACCCAAACTAGAGCTTTCAATATAAAAAGTAAGTATAAGTTTTTAGATAATGTTTTTTTGAAAGTCCTAGCTGAAAAGCCAGAGATCATGCCAAATATTTTCTACAAAATGTTTAAAAGCAAGTCAAAAACAGTAATAAATTTTCTTTCCAATAAAAGTAATATCATCGAGGACTTATCCATTATATTAAAGATGCCAAAATGGATTTTTATTAAAGCTGTATTTAAATAATGATCAACAAAATAAATTTTTTTCATTCTATTATTTTTTTTAATATTTGTATTTTTTTTTCTGCTTTTGAGGTATTGAGAGATAATTCGTTTATACTTTTTAGTTTTTTTTTAATTCTTACAATTGGCATCTCTCACGGTGCACTGGATCATGAAAAGGGTAAAAAACTTTTAAAAATTTATAAAATTAAAAATACAGAAGTGTTCTATATAACTTATTTAGGTATTGCTATTTTTGTTATTTTAATTTGGATTTTAAGTCCAATATTGTTGCTTTCGCTTTTTTTAATAGTTGCAGCATATCATTTTGGCAAAGAGGATAGTGACTTTATCGAAAAAAAAAATGCTAATTTTTTTAAAATTTTTTATTTCATTAAAGGATCATTAGTTATTTCAGCACCCCTACTGTTTCATAAAGCTGAGACAATCGAAATTTTTAAAATGTTAAACTTTTCAATAGACGAAAATATTGTGGCTAATAATTTTTTAATTTCTTTAGTTATATTTTCAGTGCTAAGTAATTTTCTTATATATAGAGGTAATAATAATGATTTAAGATCAATTCTTTTTTTAGATAGTTTTTCAATAATTATTTTAAACTATTTTTTTAACCCTATATTGGCTTTCACAATTTATTTCTGCTTTCTTCATTCTATAAGACACTCACTAAGTTTAATTAGTGAAATAAATAAAAATTTGATGAAAGGATTTCCTATTTTTTTACGAAAAATTATTCCACTTACAGTAATCACAGCAATAATGTATTTAATAGTTTTTTATTTTATTTCAGAAAAATTTGGTATAGATGAAAGTATTATTAAAATAATATTTGTTGGATTGGCTTCATTGACCTTCCCTCATATTTTACTTGAATTCATGGTAGAAAAAAAATGAGTAACAAAAATTTAAAAATTTATTTAGCTGCACCAAGAGGATTTTGTGCAGGAGTTGATAGAGCAATTGAAATTGTAAAAAAGAGTATAGATAAATTTGGTGCTCCAGTTTATGTAAGACACGAAATTGTACATAATAAACATGTTGTAGAAGGGTTAAAGAAGATAGGTGCAATATTTGTTGAAGAATTAGATGAGATTAAAGATAAATCGAGACCAGTTATATTCTCAGCACATGGGGTTCCAAAATCTGTTCCAGAGGAAGCTTCTAATTTAAATATGATGTTTGTAGATGCAACGTGTCCTCTAGTATCAAAAGTCCATAGAGAGGCTGAAAACTTAAATAAACAAGGAAATCATATTTTATTAATAGGACACAAAAACCATCCAGAAGTCATTGGAACTATGGGTCAATTACCAAAAGGTTCAATAGATTTGATTGAAAATATTGAGGATGCAAATAAGTATGAAAATATCTCAAATAAACAGCTATCTTTCATAACTCAAACAACGCTTTCTGTAGATGATACCAAAGATATAATTGCAGCTCTAAAATCTAAATATCCAGATATTAAAGAGCCTAAAAAAGAGGACATATGTTATGCAACAACAAATAGACAATCGGCAGTTAAAGAAATAGCAGATAAATGTGATATGTTTTTTGTAATAGGAAGTAGAAATTCATCTAACTCTGTAAGATTAGTTGAGGTTGCTAAAAACTCTGGTTGCAATTCTGCTGAGTTAATACACTCAGAAAGTCCGGTGCCAATAGATAAGATTAAAGAATGTAACACAATTGGAATTTCATCAGGTGCTTCGGCGCCAGAAATACTTGTTGAAAAGTTTATAGCAGAGTTAAAAGATCAATTTACAGTAAACATTGAAGAAGTTGAAATCGTAAAAGAAAATATTACTTTTAAAATTCCTGGAAAATTAAATTAATGGCTGTTTATACTAAAATTAATAATAAGCAGATAAAATTTATCGAGAAGAAATATAATATTGGGAAAATTATAAATTATTCAGGCATAAAAAAAGGTATCGAGAATACCAACTTCCTTTTGAAGACAAAGGAAAATAAATATATTTTAACTATTTACGAAAAAAGAGTTCAGAAAAAAGATCTTCCATTTTTTATTAATCTTATGTCTAGTCTATCTAGATTAAAAGTAAAATGTCCAGTTCCTATAAAAGACAAAAATGGCAAATATTTATTTAATTTAAAAAATAAAAAAGCTTGTATTGTAAGTTTCTTAGAAGGAAAAGATAAAGATCAACTAAATAGTAAAGATTGTTTTATAGTTGGAAAAAATGCAGCACTTCTTCATAAGGCTTCAAAAAAATTAAAATTATATAGAAAAAATTCTCTATCTATTAATTCATGGGCATCAATTCTGAATCAAATAGACAATAAAATTAATAAATTGTCAAAAAACTTAAAAGATTTAATGAAAGATGATTTGAAAGATATCAAAAAAAAATGGCCTAAAAAAATGCCAAATGGAATAATTCATAACGATTTATTTATTGATAATTTTTTTTTCGAAAAAGGTAAATTTAATGGATTTATAGACTTTTACTTTTCAGCTAATGATTTCCTATCTTATGAGCTAGCAACTTGCATTAATGCTTTATGCTTTAAAAAGAAAAATAGAAAATTTGTATTAGATAAAAAAAGATCTTCAAGTTTGTTAAAGGGCTATCAATCTGTTAGAAAATTAAGTGAAATTGAAAAAAGAAATTTAAATACATTATGTAGAGGATCAGCTTTAAGATATCTTTTGACTAGATCTTATGATTATTTAAATACTCCTAAAAATGCTATCATTAAAATTAAAGATCCAAAGGAGTATATAGATAAGTTAAACTTTCATAGAAACCTTAGCACATTTAAGGATTATTCTTGATGATTAAAATCTACACAGATGGTTCATGCATTGGAAATCCAGGAAATGGTGGTTGGGCTGCAATTATTATTGATAATGGAAAGAAAACTCAAATTAAAGGAAGCAAAAAAGAAACAACAAATAATCAAATGGAATTACTTGCTCCTATTAAAGCTTTAAAAAAAATTCCAAAAGGAAGCAAGGTTCAAATATTTACAGATTCTAAATATGTAAAATCTGGAATAACTGAATGGATACATAATTGGAAAAAAAATGGTTGGAAAACAGCAAATAAAAAAGAAGTTAAGAATAAAGAACTTTGGACAGAATTAGATAACCTATCAAATACATTTGAGATTAAATGGAGTTGGGTAAAAGCACATTCAACAGACAAACTTAATAATGAAGTCGATTTTTTAGCAAGGTCTTCTGCAACAATTTAGCTACGCCTGGCAACAGAACTGCCCTACTAATTATAATAAATCCAAAACACCCTCTGCTGAAGATAATCCGCATTGTTTAGTCTCTTTCTCAACTTGAATATCAATCACTTCTAAGTTTTGAATAACCATCGCGTAACGATTTGAACGAATACCCATTCCTTTTGAATTTCTATCTACTTCTGCTCCAATTGCTTTTGTGAATAATAGATACGGATCTGATAACATTGTAATTTTACCAGCTGCATTGTTTGCTTCTCCCCAAGCATTCATAACAAAAGGATCATTAACAGATAAACAAAATATATTCTCAATTCCTTTAGCTTTTATTTTATCGGCATTAGCTACGTAGCCAGGTAGATGGAGTTTTGAACAAGTTGAAGTAAAAGCTCCAGGTAATCCAAACAACACTACTTTGCCATTTCCTAAAATATCTCTAATTTTGCTAATTTGTGGTTCACCATCTATTAGATGGAAAATTTCTATATCTGGAATTTGATCTTTTATTTTTAATTTCATATTGAGTTTATTACGTATTCTTTAACTTTATTTATATCATTTGATATAACTTCAAATTTTTCTTCTCTATCATAAACATATTTAAGACTTTCTGGTAATTCTTCAGTTTTTGAGATTGCATCTTTTATTACTTTTGGAAACTTACAGGGATGTGCTGTTGATAAAACAACACAATTTTGCTCTAACCCAAGTTTTTTTGCAGCACCAATTCCAACTGCAGTATGTGGATCCACTACAACTTTATATTTTTGATTTATATCTTTTATCATTTGGATAGTTTCGTTTTCATCTAACATTTCAGATGTAAAATTCTTTTTTATTTCATCTAAGTCACTATTATCGATTTGATAAGTATTATTTTTTATTTTACTCATCACATCTTTTGTAACGTCTGAATTACAGTCTTTTACATCATATAAAAGTCTTTCAAAGTTACTTGCTATCTGGATATCCATACTAGGAGTATTTGTTTCCTCAACTTTCTTTTGAGTATAATCTCCACCAGAAATTGCTCTATGAAGTATGTCATTTTTGTTTGTGGCTACAATAAGTTTATCAATTGGAAGACCGAGTTTCTTTGCTAAATAACCAGCATAAATATCTCCAAAATTTCCAGTTGGAACAGAAAAAGACAGAGACTGTCTATTGCCTATTTTAAAATAAGCATAAAAATAATAAACAGCTTGAGCAACAATTCTTGCCCAATTAATTGAATTAACACCTGACATATTTATTGAGCTAGAAAATTTTTCATCATTAAACATTGCTTTAACTAGATTTTGACAGTCATCAAAGTTTCCCTCAATAGCAATATTGAAAACATTTTTTTCTTCATGGATTGTCATCAGTCTTCTTTGTACTGGTGAAATTCTGTTATTTGGATGTAATACAAAAACATTTAAATTCTTTTTTCCTTTTAAAGCATCAATAGCAGCTGCACCTGTATCTCCTGAAGTTGCTACTATGATATTAATTTTTTTTTGCTCATTTCCTAAATGATATTGGTAGAAATTTCCTATTAATTGCATTGCAATATCTTTAAAAGCAAGAGTTGGGCCATGATAGAGTTCTAAAACTTTTAAATTTCCTAAATCAGAGATTTTTACAACATCGTCTGCTCTAAAATTTGAGTAAGATTTTGATACTGTGGAAATTAACTCTTCCTTAGTCATAAAATCACCGATAAATGGGAAAATTATTTCGGCTGCTAATTCATTGTAATTAAGACCGCTTAGTTTATTTAATTCATCTTTACTAAATGGTTTGATTGACTTTGGCACAAAAAGACCTCCATCATCAGCTAAACCTTTCAAAAATACGTTTTTAAATGAAAAATGATCTGAATTATTTCTAGTGCTTATATATTCCATCAGTAATTTTTTTTTCTAAAATATAAATATATTAAAAAAATGGAAACAGCTAATGAAAACCATGTAAGAGCATACTTTAAGTGGTTGTTTGAAATATTGGCTCCTATTTGTTTTGACTGGGGATAAATTTCTTCTTGCTTGCTAATATTGTTGATAATGAATGGAGAAAATTCTTTTCCCGTATAGTTCAATAAATCTTCATCTTTAAGAGTGAACCAGTAATTCTTATTTACGTCATTATCTGGCTTGAAATAATTAAATTTGCTTTTTAATTTTAAAACCCCCTCAAATTTGTTCTCATTTGAAACATACTTTTTAGATTTAAGCTCTCTTGGAACCCAACCCCGATTTATTAAATAGCTTTTATTGTTAATACTAACTGGATTTACAATATCAAATCCTGGCTCTCCTTTTTCATTTAAAGAATATAAATAAATTATTTTTGAATTATCTAATATTCCTTCAAATTTGATTTTTTTAAAGTTAATTGGATTACTTCCATTAAATTCTACTGGATCGCTTTTTAAAGATTTATCAATTGAATTTATTAAATCAAGCTTCCAGTTTAGTCTTATAATTTGCCAAGTACCTAATGCCAAAAAAACTAAAATAAAAAAATATACAAAAATTGAAAAAGATAGCTTATTTTTCAAGAACTATTAGCTTCCCCAAATGTAAATAGCTGCAAATAAGAACAACCAGACAACGTCAACAAAGTGCCAGTACCAAGCAGCAGCCTCGAAACCAAAGTGATGTTCTTTAGTAAAATGTCCTAATTTACCTCTCCATAAGCAAACCGCTAAAAAAATAGTCCCAACTAAAACGTGGAAACCATGAAACCCTGTGGCCATATAGAATGTAGCTCCATAAATATGACCTGAAAAACTAAATGTAGCGTGTTGGTATTCGTATATTTGCAATAACGTAAAAAATGCTCCTAAAATTACTGTACAGATTAGACCATTTATAAATCCTTTTCTATCATCCTCTAATAAAGAATGGTGTGCCCAAGTTACTGTTGTACCAGATAAAAGTAGGACAAGAGTATTTATAAGTGGGATGTCCCATGGATCAAAAGTTTCAATATCTTTTGGTGGCCATACATTTCCCATGAATTCATTTGGAAACAAACTTGCATCAAAGTATGCCCAAAACCATGCAACAAAAAACATTACTTCAGAAGCAATAAATAATGTCATTCCATATCTATGATGAATTTGAACAACAGGTGTATGATGACCTTTGTGCTCAGCTTCGATTACAACATCTCTAAACCACATAAAGGCACAATAAATTATAAGTAAAAAACCTAAAACCATTGCCCACATAACTTTACTGTGAAAATAATAAACAGATCCAACAGCTGTAACTAGTGTTGCTATAGATGTAGCTAAAGGCCAAGGACTAGGGTCAACTAAATGATAATCATGTTTTTGACCTGATGCAGACATTTATTTTAACTCTCTTTTTTTTCGTTTTTATAATATTCAGATGAGAAAAAAGTATATGACATAGTAACATCTTCAACTCTAGATGTTTTTGGATCATTTACTAATTCTGGATCTAGGTAAAAAACTAGGGTGTAACTTGCCTTTTCCCCCGGATCTAATGTTTGTTTTTCGAAGCAAAAACAGCCTAATTTATTAAAATATGCTCCAAATGATGATGGAGAAACATTATATGTAGCTACAGCAGATGAAATTTCATCTCCCGTGTTTTCCACTTCAAATTTAATTCTGTATACTTTGCCTGGCTGAACATCCATTGTCTTTTGATCAACATCAAAATTCCAATCAAGAGCACTGTTAACGTTGGTATCTAATCTTACATTTATTTTTTTATCTAAAACTATATTAGGAGCCTCTTTGGATATTTGTGTTGTTCCACCAAAGCCAGTTACTCTGCAAAATAAATCATACAATGGCACAGCTGCAAAAGATAATCCCAACATAAAGACAAAAATTCCTGCTAGAATTAGTGGAGTTAAAGTATTTTTTTTAATCATAGAGGTCTTTCAAATACTCCAATATTAAATAGTGTGAAAATGAACAAGAAAACTATAAATACAACCAAACCAACTGCTGTCCATAAATTTTTCTTTTTTAATTTTTGATCTTTGACTATCATAAAACTTTATCCACTAAGAAAAAAACAAATATTAAAAATAAGTAAATAATTGAATAGCTGAAAATATGTCTAGCTTTCTTTATATTAAATTTTCCAACTTTATAGTTGTAAAGCTGGAAACAAATTAAATTATAATAAAATGTAAGTAGCAAGCTAAGTGTTAAGAATACTTCACCAACAAATCCAATGTAATATGGGAAAACAATTGTAGGTATCATTAGCAAAGAATAAATTAGAATATTCTTTTTAGTATCCTGAATTCCATTGGTTACTGGAAGCATTGGAATACCTGCTTTTTTATAATCATCAGCTTTGTATAAGCTTAATGCCCAAAAGTGTGACGGTGTCCAAAAGAAAATTATTAAGAAAAAAGCAATAGACTCCAATGATATAGAATTTGTTGCTATTGCCCATCCAATTACTGGTGGTAAAGCTCCTGATGCTCCACCTATAACAATATTTTGTGGAGTTTTTCTTTTTAACCAAATTGTATAAACAAATACGTAAAATAATATCGTAAACAATAATAGAAATGCTGATAAAGCATTTGTAACAAAGTATAAGCTTACAACTGAAATAACTGACAGAGATGTTCCAAAATATAATGCTTGATTTCTATTCAGCTTTCCTCTTGGAATTGGACGCAGGCAAGTTCTAGACATTAATTTATCTAAGTCAGCTTCATACCACATGTTAAGTGCTCCCGCTGCTCCAGCGCCAAAGGCTACAATTAATATTCCAATAACTGATTGTTGAAATGAAACTGAAGTAGGAGCTGTTAATAGACCAACTGCACATGTGAAAATAACAAGAGACATTACTCTTGGTTTCATTAACTTTAATAATTCAGTAATAATACCTAGTTCATAATATGATTTTTTTACTTTAGAATACGTCGTAGCCATTTTAATTTTTATATCTTAAGACGTTACTAACTACTAGATTTTTCAGTACCTTCATAATCTTCAAACTTCGGTAATTCATCAAAAGTGTGAAAATTCGGTGGTGATGGAACTGTCCACTCTAATGTTGTGGCCCCTTCTCCCCATGGGTTTTGTGCTGCTTTTTTCTTTTTTGCAAAAGCGTAGATTAAATTAGCGAAAAATACCACTAAGCCAACTACAGAAATATATGAACCAATTGAAGAAATATAATTCCAATCAGCAAATGCATCCGGATAATCAGCGTATCTTCTTGGCATTCCAGCTAATCCTAAGAAGTGTTGTGGAAAGAAAACTAAATTTACACCTATGAAAGTTAACCAAAAATGAAGTTGGCCCATCCACTCAGAATATTCATACCCTGACATTTTACCAAACCAATAATAGAAGCCTGCAAATATCGCAAAAACAGCTCCCAAAGATAATACATAGTGGAAGTGAGCTACAACATAATAAGTATCATGCAATGCAGTATCTACTCCAGCGTTTGCTAGAACTACACCAGTTACTCCTCCAACTGTAAATAAAAATATAAATCCTAAAGCCCAAACCATTGGGGTTTTGAATGATATAGATCCTCCCCACATTGTAGCAATCCATGAAAATATTTTAATTCCTGTTGGGACAGCGATAATCATTGTTGCTGCTAAGAAATACGCTTTAGTATCAGTATCTAAACCAACTGTGTACATGTGGTGAGCCCAAACAACAAATCCTACTATTCCAATTGCTACCATCGCGTAAGCCATTCCTAAATATCCAAAAACTGGCTTCTTTGAAAAAGTAGATACGATATGACTGATCATTCCAAATCCTGGTAAGATTAGAATATAAACTTCTGGATGACCAAAAAACCAGAATAAATGTTGGAATAAAGTTGGATCTCCACCTGTTTGTGCATCAAAAAATGCTGTACCGAAATTTCTATCTGTTAGAAGCATAGTAATTGCTCCCGCTAATACTGGTAACGAAAGTAATAATAAAAATGCTGTAACTAATATTGACCATGCAAATAATGGCATCTTATGCAAAGTCATTCCAGGAGTTCTCATATTTAAAATAGTTGTAATAAAATTAACTGCTCCTAAAATTGAAGAAGCTCCTGCGACGTGTAAACTTAAAATTGCTAAATCCATTGCTGGACCCGGTTGACCTGCAGTAGAAGATAGCGGTGGATAAATCGTCCAACCACCACCTACACCTTGTGCACCTGGAGGTCCATCTACAAAAATTGATGAAAGTAATAAAATAAATGCAACAGGCAATAACCAAAAAGAAATATTATTCATTCTTGGAAATGCCATATCTGGTGCTCCAATCATTATAGGCACGAACCAGTTTCCAAAGCCACCAATCATCGCTGGCATGACCATAAAGAAAATCATTATTAATCCATGACCTGTAACCAAAACATTGTAAAGATGGTAGTTACCACCTAAAACATCATCACCAGGGTGCATTAATTCCATTCTCATCAAAACTGAAAAAGCTGTTCCAATAACTCCTGCAATAATTGCAAAAATTAAATACATTGTTCCAATATCTTTATGATTTGTAGAATATGCCCATCTCTTCCAACCTGTTGGAGTATGATGATCGTGAATATGTGCTGCTTCTGAACTCATTTTTATTTACTCGCTACTAGTTTTTTATTAATTAAATTTTCATCTTTTGCAAATTTTATCTTCGCCTCTGAAAGCCAAATTTGGTAATCTTCTTCTGAAACTACTTTAACTTCAATTGGCATAAAAGCATGTTTAATTCCACATAACTCTGAACATTGTCCGTAATAAGTCCCAACTTTTTCAGCTTTAAACCAAGTTTCATTTACTCTTCCTGGCATCGCATCCCTTTTAACTCCAAATGCTGGTAATGCCCATGCATGAAGCACATCATTTGCTGTAATTAAAACTTTAACTACTTTATTTACTGGAACAACAACTACATTATCTGTTGCTAACAATCTTGGCTGACCTTCTTTTAAGTCCTTCTCTTCGATCATATAAGCATCAAAAATTATATTTTCATCTGGGTACTCGTATCCCCAATACCATTGATATCCAATTGCTTTTATAGTTACATCAGCTTTAGGAATTGCATCTTGTGAATATAAAACTTTAAATGACGGAACTGCCATCACGATCAAGATTAAACAAGGAACTAATGTCCAAACAATTTCAACTAAAACATTATGTGTTCTTTTAGATGGATTAGGATTTCTCGATGCTCTAAATCTTACCATCACATAAAGCATTAAAAATAAAACAAACGCACTTATAGCAACTATGATAGGTACTAACATATAGTCATGAAACCAAACTATATCTCTCATAGTTTGCGATGCAGGCTCTTGGAAACCTAATTGCCAATTTTTTGGTTGGTTTGCAAACGCCTCGACTGAGTAAATTAATGCTATAAAAACAAAAAATAGTTTCTTCATTTGTTTTCTATATAGATCGAAAATATTATAAAAAATACTAGAGAATTCGCGACAATTTATCAATTTTGCAAATAATTGATCACAGATAACGCGGATATAACCGCAGTTTCAGACCTTAAAATGTTATCGCTTAGTTTTATCGATTGAGACCCTTTAAAGTTTAGAATCTTTTTAATTTCTTCAGCTGAATAATCCCCTTCAGGACCAATTAAAAGACAATTTGGTTTTGAATTTGAAATTTTAATTTTTTTATTATTCGTATTTAAATCTCCAAAAATTAAATTGATATCTGAATTGTTAGACAGGAATTTATCTAATGATTGAGGTTTTTCAATTGAAGGAATATTTATTCTATTACTTTGCTCACACGACTCTATAACTATTTTATTTAGTCTCTCATTATTTATTTTTCTAACAATTGTCCTTTCAGAAATAATTGGTACAAATTTTGTTACACCAAGCTCAGTTGCTTTTTGTATCATGAAGTTAAAATAATTTGATTTAATGGGTGAAAAGGCCAACCAAATATCTTGCTCTTTATTTTTTTGTCTTAACTGTTCAACAACCTTGAAATTTAAGCTGCTTTTTGAAATTTCAGTTACAATTGACTTCCATTCTCCAGATTTGTTAAAAACGGAAAAAGTCTCTCCTTGTTTAATCCTCATTACTTTCAATAAATAATGTGACTGAGACTTAGTTAAATTAGTTTCTAAATTAATTGATAATTTTTCTGGATAAAATATTCTAATATTACTCATTATATTTAAATTAATTTATGAAAAAAATTAAAGCAATCATATTTGATGCATACGGCACTCTATTTGATGTTAATTCTGCAGCTGAAAAATGTAAGGAAAAATTAGGAGATAAATGGGAAGGATTTGCTAATTATTGGAGAACTACACAGCTTGAATATACTTGGCTTAGAAGTTTAATGAGAAGACACAAAGATTTTTGGCAAATCACTGAAGATAGTTTGGATAAATCTATGAATTTTTACAATATTGATAATTCAATGAGATCAGAACTATTAAATTTATATAAAGTGCTTTCACCATTTACAGAAGTAAGGGATACTTTAAAAAAATTAAAACAATCAAATTATAAATTAGCAATTCTATCAAATGGTACACCTGGCCTTTTAAATGAACTTGTAGTTAGCAATCAATTAAAAGATATTTTTGATGATATTTTTTCTGTAGAAGAAGCTGGTATTTTTAAACCAGATTCAAAAGTATATGATCTTCCAATAAATAAATATAATATTGAAAAGAATGAAGTTTTATTCTTAAGTGCAAATACATGGGATGTATCTGGCGCAGGGAATTATGGATACAACACTGTTTGGGTGAACAGAAATAACAATATTTTTGATAAATTAGATTTTGAACCTAACCAACAAATAAGTAATTTATCAGAATTGCTTGATTTAATTTAGATATATCCTATATGAACAACATGATAAATATTGAAGTAGAAAAAATTATAGATCCAACACCAGCATCAGATGGTGCAGGAGTTAAATTGAAAAGAAGTATTGGTGTTGAACCAAATTATTATGATCCATTTTTAATGTTAGATGAATTTGGATCAGAAAATAAAGATGATTATATTGCAGGCTTTCCTCCTCATCCACACAGAGGAATTGAAACGGTTACATACATGTTAGCTGGGAGTTTTGAACATAAAGATAGTACAGGTGGTCAAGGAAAAATGACTGCAGGAGATGTGCAATGGATGAAAACTGGTAGTGGAATAATTCATTCTGAAATGCCAGCTATGAACGATGGAAAACTTCATGGTTTTCAATTATGGATTAATATGCCTGCTAGCGAAAAGATGAGCAAACCAGAATACCATTATATAGACTCTGATAAAATGAGCACACATAAAGATGATGATAAATTTATAAAAGTAATAGCTGGAAAGTTTGGAAATTCAGAAGGTCCAATAAAAAAACACAATGTCGATCCAATTTATTTTGATGTAGAATTAAATGAAAGTAAAATTTTTAATCATCAAGTTCCATCCACACACAATTCATTCATATATTTAATTGAAGGTGAAATAGAAATTGGAAACAACAAACATGAAAGTGTTAAAGACTCTACTTTAATTTTATTATCTAAAGGTGAAAACTTGAAAGTAACTGCTTTAACAAACGCTAAATTTTTACTAATATCTGGAAAACCGATAGGAGAACAGATTGCAAGAGGTGGCCCATTTGTCATGAATACCAAACAAGAAATACTTCAAGCAATTGATGATTATCATAATGGTAATTTTGTAAAGTAAATATGAAAGCTATAAGATTTGAAAAGTTTGGAGGCCCAGAAGTCTTAGAATACAAGGATATTGAAATCGGTAAACCTGGTCCAAAGGAAGTTCTCGTTAAAAATTTGTCAGTTGGACTTAATTATATTGATGTTTACCATCGAACAGGTTTGTATCCGATTGAACTACCAAGTGGACTTGGACTAGAAGCATCTGGAGTAGTTGAAGAAATTGGCTCTGAAGTAAGTCTTTTTAAAATTGGAGATCGAGTAAGTCATGCATCTGCTCCAATAAGTGGATACTCAGAAAAACAAATAATGCCAGAGGAAAAATTAGTCACGGTGCCAGAGGGTATTTCAGATGAAATAGCTTCCTGCATTTTATTGAAAGGAATAACATCAGAATATTTATTACACAGGTCATATGCTGTAAAAAAAGGTGATAAAGTTTTATTTCATGCTGCAGCTGGTGGTGTTGGGCAAATATTATGCCAGTGGGCTAATGCATTAGGATGTGAAGTCATTGGAACAGTTGGATCTAAAGAAAAAGTTGAAATAGCAAAAAAAAATGGGTGTCATCATGTCATCAATTATACAGATCATAATTTTGTGGAAGAAGTTGAAAAAAAAGTAGGTAAAAACGGAATAGATGTTGTCTATGATGGTGTTGGAGCAAAAACTTTTGAGGGATCAATAGAATGTTTAAAAATTAGAGGGATGATGGTAGCATTTGGAAATGCATCTGGATATGTTCATACTATAGATGTCAAAAAACATATTAATACAAAAGGTCTTTTTTTTACAAGACCGTCAATAATGCATTATACAATTACAAGAGATGAATTAGAAAAATCTGCCAAATTGGTTTTTGATGCAGTTCTCTCAGGGAAAATAAAAATTGAAGTTTCTAAAAAATATAAATTAAGTGAAGCTAAACAAGCTCACATAGATTTAGAGAATAGAATTTTAACTGGACCAGCAGTTATTATTCCTTAAATTGATCATCCATATCTGAAAGATGAAGTCTTAACGCTCTAGTCGAGATTTGTATTTCTCTTATAAAAAATATTATTGATACCATCATCGATAAACAACAAGAGCCAAATATTATTCTAGCTAAAAAATATGTCTCTAAATAAAGAGCAAAAACTGTAAGCATATTAAATAAAAAACCAAATGCTGCAAAAAGTATAGTAATCCTTAAATTTTTTACCCTATCATTTAAATTAATTAGCTGCTGCTTCCACTCTGGAGGAGTATGCTTTTCAAAAACATATTCGTCGTGTATTTTTCTAATCAAACCACTTAATGTATGAAATCTGTTACTATAGACAGCCATTATAAGAGGAATGGCGGGAAACATTAATGCGGTAACAGTGTAATCAATATTCATGCGAATCAGTTTGATTATGAATCTACGCTTTGTTATTTACAAGTAAATTATGTCTGAAAAGGTTAAAATTTTTATTGAATTAACAAGACTTAACAAACCAATTGGTTTCATGCTTCTATTTTGGCCATGTGTTTGGGGTTTAACAATTTCATATGATTTTTCTCTTTCTTTAAATACTTATTTTATTTATGCTTTTTTATTTTTTTCTGGATCTGTTCTAATGAGATCAGCAGGATGTATTGTTAACGATATAAGTGATAGAAAAATTGATAAGTTAGTCGAAAGAACAAAAAATAGACCAATCGCTTCAGAAAAAATTTCAGTATTTAATGCTGCAATATATGCTGCAATTTTATGTTTAATTGCATTTTTAGTTTTGATTAATTTTAATAAATTTACTATTTATATGGCTCTTCTTTCAATGCCATTAGCTTTTACATATCCATTGATGAAAAGATTTACTTACTGGCCTCAACTTTTTTTAGGTATTACTTTTAATTACGGTCTAGTTTTGGCATGGATATCCATTCAAAATGAAGTTTCTATAATACCGATTATATTTTATTTAGGAGCCACATTTTGGACATTAGGTTACGACACAATATATGGATATCAAGATATTAATGATGATGAAATAATTGGAGTTAAATCAACATCGATTAAATTTAAAAATAACCCAAAAAAATTTATATCGTTTTGTTACATTATATTTTTAATATCATTGTTTCTTGTTGGTTATAAAATGAATTTTAATTATTTATATTACATTGCTTTAATAGTGCCTTTAACTCATTTATTAATTTTTCAATCTCTTAATTTAAATACCGAAAGTGGAAAAGACTGCTTAGCAAAATTTAAAAGTAACAATCTTTTGGGTCTTATTATTTTAATAATTTTGTTACTAGGAAAATTAACTTAATGAAAAATATTGATATTATAAAAAGATTATACAATGATTATACAACAAAACATCTTAATAAAATAATACTTGCTATTGTATTTTCTATTTTAGTTGCTGGCGCCACATCAGCAACGGCATGGTTACTTGACCCTGCGATAGAAAAAATTTTTATAAATAAAGATCAAAGTTTAATTTTCATTATTCCACTTTTAATCATAATAGCTTTTGCTACTAAAGGTATATCTCTATATTTAGCAAAAGTTTTAATGATAAAAACTGCAGAGGAAGTGAAAAAAAATATTCAAATCGATATGTTATCTTCTTTCATAAAAGCTGATACTGAAAAAATTGAAGATAAACATTCAGGTAAATATATTTCAAATCTCAACTTTGATGTAAATCAAATAACTGGGATGCTAAGTAATGCAGTTTTAAATTTATTCAAAGATGGCTTGACACTTATTGGCTTATTATTTGTGATGTTCTTTCAAAATTGGAGACTTTCTCTTATAGCTTTAATTATGCTACCTATAGCTACGATAACTGCAAAAAAATTAGGAAAACGTATTATTAAAGTTGCCACAGAAGCACAGGAAAAATCAGGCGACTTAAATAAATATTTAATTGATCTTTTTAAAAATCATAAAATTATAAAAATTTTTCAAAGAGAGAATTATGAACATGAAAGATCAGAAAAATTCGTCAATGATCTTAAAGAAAAATCAATAAAAATTGCAACTGTTTTTATAAGATCTACTCCAATAATGGAAGTTGTAACTGGAATAATGATTGCAATATTAATTTTTTACTCAGGAAAATTAATTATGAATGACCAGCTCAGTATAAACAATTTTTTTTCCTTTTTGGCTGCTATGATGCTTGCTTATCAACCAGTAAAATCTTTAGCAACAGTGAATGTTGCTTTTGGCCAAGGACTATCGGCAGGAAAAAGAATATTACCCATTATTGATCAACAAAATAAAATTTCAACAAATGAAAATGGAAAAATGTTAGATATAAGTAATGCATCAATAAAATTTCAAAATGTTAATTTTAGTTACAAATCAAATCTTAACAATATAGTCCTTAAAGATATTAATATTGATATAGCCGGCAGAAAAATGACAGCTTTAGTAGGTCACAGTGGATCAGGAAAATCGACAATATTAAATTTAATACCAAGAATTTATGATGCAGACTCTGGGGAAATTCTAATTGATAATCAAAAAGTACAAAACCTTAATCTTAAATCATTAAGAAAAGAAATATCTATTGTTGATCAAAATACTACACTTTTTGATGATACTATTTTTAATAATATCAAATATGCCAAACCAGAGGCGAGTGACGAAGAAATTTTTATAGCTGCAAAAATATCAATGTGTACAGATTTTATAGAAAAATTAGAAAATAAATTTCAGACTGTTATAGGGGAAAATGGAGTAAAATTATCAGGTGGTGAAAAGCAAAGACTTTCGATAGCGAGAGCTTTGTTAAAGGATAGCAAAATTATTCTTCTAGACGAAGCAACTTCATCTCTTGACTCTGAAACAGAAGAAAAAATACAAAAAGCTATTGAGGAATTAACAAAAAATAAAACAACAGTAGTTATTGCTCATAGACTATCAACTATTCTTAATTCAGAAAAAATTTATGTCGTTGATAAAGGTTCTGTAGAATCATCAGGGAAACATGATGATCTAATCAAAAATTCATTGCTTTATAAAAACTTCTACGAGAGACAAATAAAAAATAACTAATGTATTTTTTGTATAATATATTAGGAATTATTTTTTTTTTAATATCACCATTTATATTATTTTTTAGAATGATTAATGGAAAAGAAGATTGGAGAAGAATCTTAGAAAAATACGCTTACTATAATTTAAAAAAGACTGATACAACCGTATGGTTTCATGGTGCAAGTGTTGGGGAAATCATGAGCATTCTCCCTTTGATAAATAAGTTTGAAAAAGACAAATCTATAAAAAAAATTTTACTTACTTCATCTACTTTAAGTTCTGCATCAATAATTGCAAAGAAACCATTAAAGAAAACA
>CACIGO010000008.1:0-33011 GCA_902586225.1 uncultured Pelagibacteraceae bacterium | reverse complement strand
GATCCAGATATCGTAAAGAATGGAACTCCTGCTTCTCCAGCAATTGCCCTTGCTAATAATGTTTTTCCTGTACCAGGGGGACCCACTAATAAACATCCTCTAGGTATCTTACCACCTAGCCTACTGAATTTTCTTGGATCTTTTAAAAATTCTACTACTTCTTCTACTTCTTCTTTAGCTTCTTCAACACCAGCAACATCATTAAAAGTCACTTTACCTTTTACTTCATTCATCATTTTTGCTTTCGATCTTCCAAAGCCCATGGCTCCACCTTTTCCTCCTTGCATTTGTCTCATAAAGAAAATCCATACTGCAATCAATAAAAGCATTGGGAACCATGAAAGAAGTATTCCTAATAATGAAGGCATTTTTTCCTCTAATGGACTAGCGGAGATGCTAACACCTTTATCGCTCAACTTCTGAATTAAGTTCGGGTCCTCAGGTGCATAAGTGGTAAATTGGTTTCCATTTGATAATACACCTTTTATATTTTTTCCTTGTATCTCTACTTTAACTACTCTTCCATTATCGACTTCTGTTAAGAATTCTGAGAAAATAATTTTATTTTTTTGAGAAATCGAACCTTGTGGGTTCTTAAACATATTATAAAGTCCAATCGTTAAAATAACGATTATTCCCCACATAGCTAAGTTTTTAAAATTCATAGAGACTTAAATTAAGAATTATTAGTAAATTAACAAGTGTCAATTTGATCATTTAACAAAAAATTTATCGTTTTTCTGGGTAAATAATCACAGAATCTTGAATTTTTTCGATAATACATCCAGAAAGTGTCAATTTCACGTTTTTGTTTGAAAACTTTATAGAATCTACAAGACTATTCACCTTTTTGCCTCTTGGATAGTTTTTTTTCCAACTAATGCGTTTAATTACTTGCATAATACTTCTCAAAATAATTTCTTCAGGATTATTAAAAAAGGATTGGTTTAATATTATTTTTTTATCTTTCTCAAAATACTTTGAGTTTTCTAAAATATTTTTATCAACATAAAATTCAATTACTTCATCACTTTTTGATAAATTTTTTAAAGTTAAATAGAATTTATTAAACTTTAGACCTTCTTTATCTAAATTTATTAAAAGTTTTCTAATTCTATTCCTCAAAAATTTATCATCATTATTTGTGGGATCATCTATAAAAAATCCAAAAGTTTTTTTATTTATTTTAAGTAGATCTTTTTTTGAAGTGGATAGAAATGGTCTAATAACATTAATTCCATTATAAATTTTTACGTTTTTGTCAAAAGAAACAAGTCCTTTTAAACCAGAGCCTCTCAGAAATCTTATGAAAAAATTTTCAATTAGATCATCTTTATGATGGCCTAATATAAGATAGTCTATTTTTTGTTTATTGCACTCTTCAAAAAATAAATCATATCTTAAGTCTCTTGCATAAGATTGTATATTTTTATTAATTTTAACAATTTTTTTTGAGAGAATTTTACAATTAATTTTAAAGTTTTGTTTAAGTTTATACTTCAAGTTTTTAGCTTCAATTGTAGATTCTTTTCTTAATTTATGATCTATTATTACAGGGTACAATTTAGAATGATGTTTTAAAGCATAGCACTGAGAGAAAAATAAAACAGCTAAGCTGTCAGCACCACCAGATACCCCAACCATAATCTTTTTATTGGTCAAATCCATAGATGCGAGATTATTTGAAAATAAGCTGTATAATTTTCTTACCTGGGGATCCTTTAATTTTGTTAGGTAAAAATTAAGAGTTTTCTTTGTTACACTCAAACTTTTTCTCTTCATATTTAGCTTTTTGAAGAACTGATTGAGTAGCATTTGGATACTGTTTTTTAACACCAGCAATCATCAAGCAACCCTGATCTTTCTCTCCTATTTGAACTAAAGATACACCAAGCTTCAAAAGGTTAATAGGTGCTTTTTCACTCTTTGGATATTTTTGATAACCTTCTAAATAAGCAGATGCTGCATCTGTATAGAGCTGTCTTATTCTAAAAGTCTCTGCATACCAATACTGTGCATTTCCAGAAAGATCATTATCTGGATTTGTATCCACAAATTCTCTAAACGCTCTTTCTGCCATATTATAATCTCCAACTTTTAAAAAACTTGTTGCAAATTCATATTGTTCTAATGGAGGTGCATCAGGTAAAATCTTTTCCTCACTAATAAAATTTTCTGTTAAAATAGTTTTAGTTGTCTCAACAGATTTAATTGCTTGTGTCTCACTTGTGTCGGTCATATCTTTATAAGATATTGTTCCTAAATCTTGAGGTTGAGATGCGCCTGGCATAATTTTTTTGCTGGCTAGATTTGTCTCTGAATTTTCATTTGTTAATAAATTTTGTTCATTAATTTCATTTTTTTGAGTGAGGCTAGAATTATTTTCTAAATCTTGAAATCTTAATTGGTTATCAGCTTGTGTTTTGGACAGTCTAGACGATAGTTTGTCTACTTTAAAATTAATTTCCTCAAATTTGTTAGTCAAATTTTGAAATTGTTTTTCTATTTCAGACAATTTTAACAAATGTCTTGTCAAGACATCTTCTGTTTCTTTATTTGACAAAGAGGTTTCTGCTCCAGTTTTTTTCTGAAATGACTCTGAATAAACTGCTCTTTCCAATGTTCTAAGATCTTTTTGAATAATTTCTAAGATTTCTCTCATATTTAATTCCTCAGAACCTGCACTAAATGTAATAAAAAAAATAGAAATTATATAAATAAAAATATTAATAAACTTTTTAAACATTAAATTATTCTTTAATTATAATGATGGCAAAAAAAAGACCCTTAAATTATTTATAATAATTTTAGGGTCTTTAAATATTTAAAATAGCTTTAATTAGCTTTTACAGTTACAGATCTTCTATTCTTAGACCAAGAAAGCGGATTTGAACCAGAGTCAACTGGTCTTTCTTTTCCATAACTTATTACTGAAATTCTATCAGCGGATATTCCATAAGTGATCAGATAATCTTTGGCAGCATTTGCTCTTCTTTCGCCTAATGCCAAGTTATATTCTCTTGTTCCTCTTTCGTCGGCATGACCTTCGACCACAACATTGATGCTAGAATTTTCTCTTAACCAATTTGCTTGTTTTCTTAATGTGTCTCTTGATTTAGTTGTTAAAATAGATTCGTTTGTCGCAAAAAATACTCTGTCCGGAACACCGTCAGCTAAATATTTAACTGTATCAGTTCCTGTGTAGACATCACCTTGCATTTGACCCTCAACTGTCGTAGTGGTTTTTTTCGTAGCACAAGCCGATACGATTAAACTTAATAATATAACTAGAAAAGTATTTCTAAATGATTTACTAAAATTCATTAATGCTCCTTAATAATTTATTAGAACTTTTTCACAACTAATTAGATGTTTCAAGCATAAAAATCAACTTAATTTATATTAAAAATTAATAAAAAAGCCCTAATTACTTAATAAAGATGACCAAGATGGGTCAGAGGCATCCGTCTCTGTTTGAACTTGCCTTTCATTATAACCTGTAAGATCTATAGACCATAACTTGGCACTAAATCCCTCACCTTTATCGTTAGATTTGGTCTCTCTATAAAAAATTAACACTCTTCCATTTGGAGACCAAGAAGGAGCTTCTTGATAGTAATTTTCAGTCAATAATCTTTCCCCAGATCCATCGGTTCGCATCACACCGATATAAAATTTTCCTTTATGTAGTTTTGTAAACGCAATTAAATCACCTCTTGGAGACCATACAGGTGTGCCATACAATCCTTTGCCAAATGAAATTCTTTTTACATTTGAACCATCAGATTTCATTACATAGATTTGTTGAAATCCACTTCTATCAGAATTAAAAGTTATAAATCGATTATCAGGTGAGTAAGAAGGCGATGTATCAATTGATGGATGATTAGTTATTCTTTCAACAATTCTATTTTCCAAATCCATTGTATATATATCTGAGTTTCCATCTTTTGCAAAACTCATAATAATTTTTTTTCCATCTGGTGAAAATCGTGGAGCAAATGTCATTCCCGGAAAATCACCAACTACTTCTTGGGTACCAGTTTCAATATCTAATAAATATACTCTTGGTAAATTTTTAAAATAAGATAGATAAGTCACCATTTGACTTGTCGGATTAAATCTAGGAGTTAAAACTAATTCATTTCCTAATGTTAAATATTTTGTGTTAAAACCATCTTGATCCATAATAGCTAACTTTTTAACTCTTGCAGTCTTGGGTCCTTCTTCAGATACATAAATAATTCTGGTATCAAAATATCCTTTTTCTCCGGTTAATCTTTCGTAAACTTTATCAGAAATTATATGTCCAACTCTCCTCCAATTACTTGGAACCGTTGTAAATGCTAAAGCCATCATTTCTCTTCCGGCTAAAATATCCCATAGTCTAAATTCAACTTTTAATTTTTTGTCCTCAATTGTAACTTTGCCTGTAATTAAAGCTTGAGCTTTAATCAATGCCCAATCCTCAAATCTTGGTTTTAAATGAGCAATATCTGGCTTTTGTAAAAATGCTTCTTTACCAAGAGGATTAAATAAACCTGAAATTTTCAAATTATTTTCCACAACTAATGAAATCTCAGATCCAACATTTTCAATTTTAAGTTCATTAATTGAATTTCTTTTTGAATTATCATCTTGGAATAATGGAGAAACAGCAATTGGTAAAGGATCTAGATTACCTCTGGTTATATCAATCTCTATTAATGAATAAGCTTTAGCTGATAATAAAAAAAATATAATAAAAAATAAATTAATTATTCTAATCATTATCCTCCAAGCATATCACGAGCGTCAAAATTTAAAATCATATTTTTCCATCTTTCATAACCACTTGTGGGAACTTTTAAAGGATTGCACAGCTGAATAGCTCGTCTTACACTATCTGCTAGTGTTCTAAATTTTTCTTTGCCAGGTGTATTCATTTTTACATGATCTAACATTTCAAGTTTTTCAATTGTTCCGTCTGGTTTTAATTGGAGTTTAACTCTTACTAACAAATCTTCACTAAATGGCAAACCTATAGGAACACTCCAGCATGTAAATATTTGAGCCTTTAATGCGTCCTCTTCGCTTAAGGTTAATTTTGAATAATCCATAGTTTCATCAGTTGATTGAGAAATCTTATCAACTTCTTTTTTTGTTTCTGCTAAATTTTCTTTTTTTTTATCAATTAAAGCTGCAATTTCATTTAAATCTAATTTTTCTTTTTTTTCAAATTCTGAGACTTGTTTAACTTTTTTTTCATCCAAAATAGGTTTTTTAGTTTGAACTATTTTTTTGATATTTTCGTCATTGATTTCTTTTGAAGGTTTCTGCTTTTTTTCTTCCTTAGGTTGAATTTTTTGCTTATCTTCATCTGGCATAGGTACAGCATTTAATTTTTCTTTTTTTAACTTTTCTATTTTATTTTCACTTGTTGGTGTTTTTTTTGATACAACCTTAGAAATTTCATTTTTTTTTTTATCTGTCTGAATTTCTTTTTTTTTATCTTTTTTTACTTTTTTAGGAGGAGCCTGTTCAGACAAAAGCTTTTCATTTTCTTTTTTTGCCTTCTCAATTATTTTTGATGCTTTTGGTGCAAAAGGAATATTTGTCTTTTCAGCTATTTGAATAAGTTCGACAGAAATTAAAGGTGGAATATCCATAGGTTTTTTGGCAACAAATGGCAAAGCCAAAATACTCATCATAACAATAGCAACATGAAATCCAGATGAGATTAAAAGACCTCGATACATAATCTTTATCTCTCTTTATTCGGTTCAGATATTAAAGCAACTTTTGTAAATCCCGATCCAGAGAGCATTCCCATAATTTCAAGAACCCTTCCATAGTTAATGGCTTTGTCTCCCCTTACATATATTCTTGTATCAGTTCTATTATTTGATACTGCCAATATTTTTACAATTAAATTATTAAATTCAACTTTTGTTTCTTGAATAAAAATTTCACCTTTAGAATTAATTGTTAAAGTTAAAGGTTCATTTTCCTCAGGGAGTGTATCAGCAGAAGTTTCTGGCAAATCTACTTGGACTCCAACGGTAAGTAATGGTGCAGTTACCATGAATATAATTAGTAAAACCAACATTACATCAACAAATGGTGTAACATTAATTTCACTCATTGGATCGTTTTTTGAACTTTTGAGCTTAAATCCCATTTAAATAATTGATAAAAATCTTTTTGAAAAATTTTCTAATTTTTGTGAGTATTTTCTCGAGTCTGAATTAAATTTATTGTATGCAATTACTGCAGGAATTGCAGCTAATAATCCAAGTGCAGTTGCAAATAAGGCTTCAGCAATACCTGGTGCAACTATTGCAAGACTGGTATTTCTAGAAATTGCAATCGATTGAAATGAATTCATAATTCCCCAAACAGTTCCAAACAATCCTATAAATGGAGCTGTCGATCCAACGGTTGCCAAAAAACTATTATACTTTTCAACTGCTACCATTTGTTTTTCAATATTTACTTCTAAAACACTAGATAGTCTCTCAGATAAATTTGATTTTGATCTAGTTTTCATAACTGTTTGCATTGAACTTTTAAATAATTTTGCCATAGGGTCCTCAATGTTTGAAGGTAGGCTATTGTAAAATGTTTCAGCAGACTTTGATTTCCAGAATTTCTCCTCAAATTCCTCTGCGCTTTTATTAATTTTTCTAAACATTCTTATTTTTTCAAATATTATTGCCCATGAATAAATAGAACTGAGAATTAATATTATGATTACCGACTTGACAATTATATCAGCGCGCAAAAATAAACTAATTAAAGAAAAATCTGTGTTACTTGCTAAACCTAAGCTTTGTGTCGCAATATCTGCTTCCATTCAATCGTTTCCCATTAAAATATGTCATTAATTTGACTTCAAATAACTCTAATAGTCTAGTTATTGTTGTTTTCCCTTGTGTTTTCAAAATATTGAGCAATTAAAATAGCATCTGCTTTATTATTATCTTTTTTTCTTGATAACTTATTGGAAATTTTAGGAAACATCTCTATTACTTTGGTTCTACTGGCATCTTTTTCAGAATTAATCAAATTAAAATGTTTTTTCCATTTTGCTGGTCTAACATAAAAAATTGGAAGCTCCATTGCTGAACATATGCCTTTAATAACTCCAAATGATTGTCCGAAATTAAACATGCTTGTTACACCTTGTCCTGGCATAGCAGAAACTTGTTCAACTATTACAGTCATTTTTTCATTCATAAATTTATTTTTAATAAGCATAATTTCATTATAAATTTGCCTACTATTAACTTGTTTTTTATTTTTTTTTCCTTCAGCCATTGTAGGCATGTCGATTACATCAATAACTTTTCCATCAGAAAAAAAACAAATAGCACCTGCTATTCCTGGATCGATTCCAACAATTATCATTTAACCTTCAAAGTTAACATTTGTATAAACATTTTGTACATCATCCTCATCCTCAAGAGTTTCTAAAAATTTTGCCATATTTTGATTTTCTTCACCTTTAAGAGATACTTTGTTTATGGGTAGCCACTCAATTTCAGTAGAAAGAAAATTTACAATTACTTTTTCAAATTTTTTTTTTACCTCATATATTTCATCGATATCCGTATGCACTTCATGAAATTCATCACGGGAAATACAATCGTTTGCACCCGACTCGATTGCTAATTCAAAAATTTTATCTTTTTCAATTTCATTTTTGTCTATTTTAATTACACCCAATCTTTGAAAATTATGAGATGCAGAGCCCTGGGTTCCTAAAGAACCGTTATTTTTCGAAAATATCGTTCTTATATTAGAAGCAGTTCTATTTTTATTATCAGTCAATGCTTCAACTATTACAGCTGATTTGCTCGGTCCAAAACCTTCGTACCTAATATTTTCAAAATTTGATTGATCATTGTTAGAAGATTTTTCAATTGCTCTCTCAATATTTTCTTTTGGCATATTAGCTGACCTAGCCGCTTGTATTGCCGATCTTAGTCTCGAATTCATATCGGGGTTCTTATCTCCTAGTTTTGCGGCTACTGTGATTTCTCTAGAGAGTTTAGAAAAAATTTTAGATCTCTGTTTATCAGCTTTGCCTTTTTTATGTTTAATACCTGCCCAATGTGAATGTCCAGCCATAATTAATATATATTTTTCAAACTTCCACCGAAAATGAAGCTTTCTATGTTTTTTGCAAGTCCATTTCTTACATCGCACTCTACAACTACCCCACTGAGAGATGCCTCTCCATTGGCAGGAAAATGTTTTACAGCTTCTTTTTTTAGAAATCTGTTAATTGAATTTTGAGCATTCATGCCAATGACAGAGTCATAGTCACCACACATTCCAGCATCGGTAATATAGCTAGTTCCATTTTTTAAAACTCTTGCATCATTTGTTGGCACGTGTGTATGGGTACCTACAACTAAAGTTGCATATCCATCAAATAGATTGCCCATAGCCATTTTTTCACTTGTTATTTCACCATGAAAATCCACTAATAAAAAATCATAATCTTTTGATTTTTTTTTTTCAGCAATAAATTCAGTAGCAATTTTAAAAACATCATCACACTTTTTCATAAAAACGTTACCCATAAGATTTAGTACACCAACTTTTAGATTTTTTTTTGAATTGAATATGGAAAAACCTTTACCAGGTAAATTTCCACTCATATTTATTGGTCTTAATAATTTTTTCTCAGTTTTTATATATTCATAAATTTCTTTTTGATCCCAAACATGATTTCCTGTTGTAATTACATCTACACCTACATTAAAAAGTTCATTAGCAATATTTTCAGTTAGACCCACACCTTCACTGGCCGCATTTTCACCGTTAACACAAACAAAATCTATACCTTTTTTTGAGACTATATTTGGTAAGTTTTTTTTTACTGATTTAAAGCCTGCGTCTCCAACTATATCGCCTAAAAATAAAATCTTCATTTGTACATTAATTTTTCTGTCAAAATTAAATCTAATTTTCTATCAAAATCTTCAACGTTAATTTTATTAACTTTTTGATGTGAAAAAGCCAGTCCAATTGTTGTACATTTTTTAATTTGAGAAATTTTTTCTAAATATCTATCATAAAATCCACCACCATAGCCAATTCTGTTCCTGAATTTATCAAAAGCAACTATTGGTACAAATATTATATCTGGGTATACTTTTTTAAATTTTAGTGGCTGAGGAATTCCTAATGAGTTTATTGTTAAAGGATCTTTTGGACTCCATTTATAAAAATCCATTTGATGATCTCTTTTTATAATTGGCAATGAAATACTATAACCGTTAGAATAAAATTTTTTTAGTATTTCCAAACAATCAAATTCAAAATTTATTGGAAAATAACCTCCAATAATTTTATTTTTTGATAGATTAATTTTATTATGAAAACTATTTATAATATTATTTCCTATTTTGATTTCAAAATATTTTTTTTTTCTTAAATTAATAATTTTTTTTCTTAATGTAAATTTTGACACTGATATTTTATGAAACAGAAGTATTTGCGCTATTTTTTTTGACAAAGTCTTCTATTTCTAAAGTTACTTTGTCTATTAAATTTTCATAACTTATTTTGTAGTTTTCAATATCACTCTTAAGTTCTTCTTGTGTTGAGCTTAAATTTTTAATTTCATTTTCTTTGTTATCTTTGTACTGATAAACTAACGATTTTAATTCTTTAAATTTTTCTTTTAATTCTTGAAGCTCTTTTTTTTGCGCATCTACTTTTTTTTTGGTTTCAAAATACTCATCCATGACTTTTATAGAAGATATTAGTAATAATTTATTCTCTCCAATATTTCCAAGATCAAATTTTAGATCAATAAATTTTTTATTTAAACTCAAGGATAATTCTTCCAAATGTTCCTCTTGACCATCTTCACAAGATAATAAATATTCTTTACCATTAAATTTTATATTTACATTTGCCATTTATCTATTTCTTCCAATAAATTATCTGTTTCTTGATTTAATTCATCAATTTTTTCTGTAAATTGATTTTCTTTTCTTTTTGAAGTTTCGTAATCCTTTTTTAATTCATTTATTTGACTTCTAAGTTTTAAGTTTTCTTCTTCTAAGCTTTGGAGAGATGTGGTTATCTGTTTTTTTTCAATTTCTAATTGATTTTTTTGATCTTTTAAAATTGCAACTTTATCTAATTCTTCATTATGTTGAATGTTTATTTCTCCTAATTTTTTTAAAGTATCTTTTAATTTTTTTTCTTTTTCATCAATGTTTTTCATATATATATCTATATTAATAAATTGAATCACCTAAGTCTAGATAGGATACTTTTTGAAAAATATAGAAAAAAATTTATCAAATGCTATTCGTTTTTTATCAATAGATGCGGTCCAAAACGCTAATTCTGGTCACCCAGGTATGCCAATGGGTATGGCTGACGTTGCAACAATTTTATTTAAATATTTTCTAAAATTTAATCCAAAAAATCCAAACTGGCTTAATAGAGATAGATTTATTTTATCAGCTGGACATGGATCAATGTTGCTTTACTCGCTTTTGTACTTGACTGGGTACAAAAGTGTATCACTTAACAACATCAAGAAATTTAGACAACTAGATTCAATTTGTGCTGGACATCCAGAGTATCACCCAAACTCAGGTATTGAAACAACAACTGGTCCTTTAGGTCAAGGAATTGCAAATTCGGTGGGTTTTGCAATTGCAGAAGAAATTTTAAAGAAAAAATTAGGAAGTAATTTAATAAATCACAAAACCTATGTCTTGGCTGGTGATGGGTGCCTTATGGAGGGAATAAGTCATGAAGCGATGAGTCTAGCCGGTCATCTTAGACTTAATAATCTTATAATGCTTTTTGATAATAATTCTATTTCAATAGATGGTCCTACTAGTTTAGCAGTCTCAGATGA
Organism: uncultured Pelagibacteraceae bacterium; assembly: GCA_902586225.1. Lineage (GTDB taxonomy): Bacteria > Pseudomonadota > Alphaproteobacteria > Pelagibacterales > Pelagibacteraceae > Pelagibacter. Next base: position 22,135 of record CACIGO010000008.1, on the reverse strand, counting down.
CTATAAAGACAGATTTAAGAGCTATGGATGGAATTATATTTTGATCAATGGGCATAATTACAGAGAAATTTATAATGCGTTAAAAAAAGCGCAAACATCAAAAAAACCGACAGTGATTTCGTGTAAAACAAAAATAGGATTTGGATCCCCAAATAAAGGTGGAAAGGCCTCTTCTCATGGAAGTCCTCTTGGAATAGATGAAATTAAATTAGTTAGAAAAAAATTAGATTGGGATTATAAACCATTTAAAATACCTCAAAGAATTTTAACTGATTGGAGAAAAATTGGAGAAAAAGGTGTCAAAAAAGAAAAAATATGGAATAAAACTTTTAGCAAACATAATCAAAAATTTAAAAGTATTATAAAAAATAGTTTCTCGAGTTCAATTATAAAACAAAAAAAAGATGCAATAAAAAATTTTAAGACTATAGCTACAAGAAAATCCTCAGAAGAGTTTTTATCAGCTATATTAAAAGAGAGAAATACTTTAATTGGTGGCTCTGCTGATTTAGCAGGATCAAACAATACAAAAACTAAGTTACATAAAATTATTAATTCAAGTAACTTTGATGGTAATTATATTCACTATGGTGTTAGGGAACACGCAATGAGTGGAATAATGAATGGATTAGCCCTTCATAGTAATTTTATTCCTTATGGAGGTACTTTTTTAATATTTTCAGACTATTGCAAGCCTTCAATAAGACTGTCTGCTATAATGAAACAAAAGGTAATTTATATAATGACACATGACTCAATAGGACTTGGAGAAGATGGACCTACACATCAACCAGTAGAGCAACTTGCTGCTTTAAGATCTATTCCAAACTTAAATGTTTTAAGGCCAGCAGATCAAACTGAAACAATTGAGTGCTGGGATATTGCTTTAAATAGCAAAAAAACACCGAGCATATTAGCTTTAACTAGACAAAACCTAAAACCCATAAGAAAGAGTTTTAGCAAAAAAAATCAATGTTCTATGGGAGCTTACGAAGTTATAAGGACTGGAAAAAATATAAATTTAACTATTTTAGCCTCAGGTTCAGAGGTTAATCTTGCAATTGAGACTAGTCATAAATTGGCCAAACAAAAAATTTATTCAAAAGTAATATCAATGCCTTGCCAAGAAATTTTTGACAAACAAAACAAGAGCTATAAAAATAAAATCTTAAGAGAAAGTAAAAACACTTTTTCAATTGAGGCAGGATCAAAAATGTCTTGGGAAAAATATATTGAAAAGGGCTTGTCTTTTTCAATAGAAGACTTTGGCAAAAGTGCTCCTTATAAAAAAGTCTATGATCATTTTGGTTTAAGTAGTGAAAAAATTAGTAAAAAAATTAAATTTTATTTAAAAAAATGACAATAAAAGTTGGCATAAACGGTATGGGAAGAATTGGCAGAATGATTGCGAGGTCAATTTATGAAAATTACAAAGGTAAAATAATTATCAAACATATTAATAATAGATCGAGCTCTGAAATTTGTGCAAATTTGTTAAAATATGATTCAATTCACGGTAATTTTAGTTCTCTGGTAAAATCTGGGGGAAATTACATAAAAATAAATAAAGAAAAAATATCTTACACGCAACACACTATGATTAATGATATAAAGTGGAAAAAATATGATGTAGATTATGTTTTTGAGTGCACAGGTAAGTTTAATTCTAGAGATCAATTACTACCACATATAGAAAATGGGGTAAAAAAAGTTATTGTATCGGCGCCATGTAAAATGGCAGATAAAACTATAGTTTTTGGCGTAAATCATAAGAAGATCAACAAAAATGATAGAATTATTTCAGCAGCTTCTTGCACAACAAATTGTTTAGCTCCTGTTGCAGACGTAATTAATAAAAATTTTATAATTCTTAATGGTTTTATGACAACCATACATGCTTTTACAAGTGATCAAAGAATATTAGATAATTCTCACAAAGATCCAAGAAGAGCGAGATCTGCAAGTCAATCAATTGTACCCACATCTACTGGTGCATCAAAAGCTATTGGTGAGATTATACCCTCATTGAAAGGCAAACTAGAAGGGATAGCAATGAGAGTGCCAACACCAAATGTTTCATTAATAGAATTTATATTTAATGTAAAAAAAAATATTACCATAAAAAAATTAAATAACTCTTTATTTTCAGCTTCTAAAACGAAGCTTAAAAATATTCTAAATGTTACAGATGAGAAGCTAGTCTCAGTTGATTTTAATCATAGTAGTGCATCTGCCATCATAGACTCCTCTCTAACTAACATAGTTGGCAATAAAATGGGTAAAATTTCAGCTTGGTATGATAATGAATGGGGTTTTTCGAATAGAATGTGTGATATTGCTGAGTATGTAAGCAAGATCAAATAATGAAATCCATTGAAAATTTAGAAAATATTAAAAATAAAAGAGTAATTCTTAGACTTGATTTAAATGTTCCAATAAAAAATGGAAAAATAACAGACTCTAACCGAATTGATAAGGTTATGCCTACACTAGAATTTCTATTAAAAAAAAAAGCAAAGATTATAATAATTTCTCACGTTGGAAGGCCAAAAGGTAAAATAGTTAAGGAGCTTTCTCTAGAATTGGTATCGTTGTATATTAAAAGTAAAATTAAAAAAGAAGTATCATTACTTAAAGAAAACATTTTTAATTTAAATAAGGAAGACATTTTTAAGAATTCATATGATGAGTTGGTACTACTTGAAAATATTAGATTTTATCCCGAAGAAGAAGCTAACGATGATAAATTTTCAAAGAAATTAGCAAGCTTAGGTGAAATATATGTTAATGATGCATTTTCGTGTTCACATAGAGATCATGCTTCTGTATCAAAAATAACAGATTACATTCCGTCTTACAGTGGAATTCAAATTAATGCAGAGGTAAATGCTCTCAACAAGATAACTTCTGAAATAAAAAAGCCTATAACATGTATAATTGGTGGATCTAAAATATCTTCGAAAATAAATGTAATAAAAAATTTAATACCAAAATTTAACAATATTATAATAGTTGGTGCTATGGCAAATAATATACTGAAATTCAAAGGTTTAAAAATTGGCAACTCTGTATATGAAAAAAATATTGATAACATAATTCAAGAAATTTTCACTTATGCTGAAAAAAACAAATGTAAAATATATTTTCCTAAAGATGTTAAAATTGGAAAAAAATTGAATGATAAATCTTTTGAAAAAGATTTTAAAGATATTGAAGATGATGATATGATACTTGATGTAGGATCAAAAACATTAGTTGAAATAAAAAAAATTATAGACGATTCCTCGACAATATTATGGAACGGACCATTAGGTTATTTTGAAAATGAGAATTTTTCATTAGGAAGCTCAGAAGTTGCAAAATATATAGCAAATAAAGGGAACAAAATATTTTCTGTTGTTGGTGGAGGCGATACGGTTGCGGTAATTAATTCACTAAATATGAAAGATAAATTTAATTTTGTTTCAACTGCAGGTGGAGCATTTTTAGAATATCTTGAAGGCAAAGTTCTCCCTGGTATAAAAGCATTAAATTAAATGTCTGAATTAAACCAAATAGCACTTCAAATATTATCAAATGGCAAAGGTATACTTGCTGCTGATGAAAGTACAGCCACAATGACAAAAAGATTAGAGTCGGTTAGTGTACATTCCAACGAAAAAAATAGATTACTTTTCAGAGAGACTTTATTTTCGTCTAAGTCAATGAAAGAATGTATAGGTGGGGTAATACTTTACGACGAAACAATAAGACAAAAAACATCGACAGGTAAAACTATACCCGAGTTAATTAGTTTAGTTGGATCGTTAGTTGGAATAAAAGTTGATACGGGGACAAAAGATTTAGCGGGGTCTAATGAAGAAAAAGTTACCGAAGGTTTAGATGGCTTGAGAGAAAGACTAAAAGATTATTATAATCTAGGGGCAAGATTTACAAAATGGCGAGGTGTTTACAAAATATCAAATAAATATCCAAGTAATTTAACAATTTCAGCAAATGCTCATGCATTAGCTAGATATGCAGCTTTAGTTCAAGAAGCAGGAATGGTGCCTATTATTGAACCGGAGGTTTTAATGGAGGGAAACCATTCTGCTGAAGTTTGTCTAAAAAAAACTTCCGAGGTGATTAAAAAATGCTACGAAGAATTATATTTAAATAAAGTGGATTTAAAAGGAACAATTCTAAAACCAAATATGATACTCCCCGGAGTAAAATCCAATCAAAAAATTTCAACTGAAGAAATAGCAGGACTAACTCTGGAATGTTTGAAAGAAAGTGTTCCATCAGAAGTACCCGGGATAACATTTCTATCTGGTGGTCAATCTGAAATAGAGGCAACAGCAAATCTAAATCAAATAAATATTAAAAATGATACAAATTTTATAATGAGTTACTCTTATGGAAGAGCTTTACAACAAAGTGCCCTAAAATTTTGGTCTAAAGATACCAATAATATAATTGGAACCCAAGAAATATTTGATCATAGAGCTAAAATGTGTACCTTGGCAGCAAAAGGGAAATGGTCTAAAAATCTTGAAAATCCAAAATAAAAAATTTATATATTTAATTTCACCAAATAGAATTAAATGCAATTCCTTTTTTATTAATTTAAATTTAGTTTTAAAATCTAATAAAGTTAGTTTTTTTCAATTAAGACTTAAAAAAGAAAGTCTAAAAAATCTAATTATAATAGGAAAAAAAATAAAAAAGATTTGCAAAAGAAATAAAGTTAAATTTATAATTAATGATAATCCATATATTGCTCTAAAAGTTAATGCTGATGGCTGTCATTTGGGACAGAGGGACATGAATATTAAGAGGGCAAAAATGATTTTGAAAAATAAATATATAGGTGTTACATGTCATAATTCATTAAGATTAGCAAAAATCGCATCCTCAAATGGTGCAAATTATATAGCAATTGGCGCATTTAACAAAACTATCACAAAAAAAGTAAAATATAAGGCAAGTATAAAAATTTTAAAAAAAATTAAAAATTCTATAAATTTACCTGTAGTAGCTATTGGTGGGATAAATGAAAAAAATTACAAAAATCTATTATTGAATAAAGCTGATTTTTTAGCTATCTCAAGCTACATTTGGAATAATAAAAAACTAAAACCACATCAGGCTATTAAGAGTTTAAAATGAAAATCAATGCTACAGAAATAAGAGTTGGTATGATTTTAGAATACAAAGATGATTTATGGGAAGTTCTAAAAACAAATCATGTTAAGCCTGGTAAAGGTGGGGCTTTTGCACAAGTTGAGATGAAAAGTTTAAATAAAAATACTAAATTAAATGAAAGATTTAGATCAAGTGAAACAGTTGAGAAAGCCTCTTTAGATGAAATAAAATATAACTTCTTATACAAAGATGAAAATGATTATTACTTTATGAATCCTGAAACATTTGAGCAAATTAATTTAGGTAATGATATTATAGGTGAGAAGGGAAAATTGCTTTCTGAAAATTTAGAAGTAAGTATAAATTTTCATAATGATAATCCTTTAAATATAAATCTTCCAAATCAAATCACATGCAATATTGCTACGACAGATGCTGCTCTTAAAGGTCAAACAGTATCTTCTTCTTATAAACCTGCAACTCTTGATAATGGATTAAATATCCAAGTCCCTCCTTTCATTGAAAGTGGAGATACAATTATAATTGATACAAGAACAATGGAATATGTGAAAAAAATATAATATGAATTCAATTTCCCCCAATTTAAATTTAATGATTAAAGCTTGTGAAAAAGCATCCAGAATTATTATAAGAGACTTTGGAGAATTGGAGAAGCTGCAAGTATCTAAAAAGGGACCAAAAGATTTTGTTACCAAGACTGATAAAAGAGTGGAAAAAATATTAATTGAAGAATTATCAAAAACAAAAAAGAATTATTCATTTATTACAGAAGAGACAGGAAAAATAATAAATAAAAATAAAGATATTATATGGATTATAGATCCAATTGATGGCACAACAAATTTTCTACATGGGGTTCCACATTTTGCAATATCAATTGCTTTGCAACAAGAAGGAGAAATAATAATTGGATTAATTTTTGATCCCATTAAAAATGAGATTTTTTATGCAGAAAAAAATAATGGTTCATTTTTTAATAATAACAGAATAAGAGTATCAAATAAATCAAACATGGAAGAATGTTTATTTGCATCAAATAATGAAGGTGTAAAATTGATATATCCAAAACTTAATTTAAGAAATACTGGCTGTGCTGCACTTGATTTGGCCTATGTTGGATGTGGAAGATTTGATGGCTATTTTCATAATGAGATAAATATTTGGGATGTTGCCGCTGGAAAAATAATAATTGAAGAAGCTGGAGGAAAAGTAAACGATATTAATCAATTCAAGATAAATGCTATCAATATTAGAGCAGCAAATCCAAGTATCTATGAAAAAATGTTAAAAAAACTAGGTAACTTTTAATTGTTTTTAAAATAAACTTTGTTATAAGGCTGCCCATGAAAAAAAATATACATCCTAAATATCATAAAATTAAAGTTGAAATGACTGATGGTTCACAATTTGAGACAAGGTCAACATGGGGGACAGAAAATGAAATTTTAAAACTTGAAATAGATCCAAAATCTCATTCTGCATGGACAGGAGGCAAGCAAAAGATTTTAGATAAAGGTAGAATTAGCAAGTTTAATAAAAAGTTTCAAAATTTTAGATCAGAGAAAAATAATTAATGTCAAAAGCACCATTAATGCCAATGGCCACAGCAGTATGGCTAGTCGAGAATACATCTTTGACTTTTCAGCAGATTGCAGATTTTTGTAAGCTGCACGAAGTTGAAGTGCAGGGTATTGCTGACGGGGAGGTCGCCAAAGGTATTGTTGGATATAACCCGATTATATCTGGACAACTTACTAATGAAGAAATAAAACTTTCATCTAATGACAAAAATAGAGCTTTAAATATAATCGATAAAGAAGTTGAAGTTAGAGTTTCAGAAAATAAAATAAAAAAATATATACCATTATCAAAGAGACAAGATAAACCTGACTCTGCCTTATGGTTAATAAAAAATCATACCATTTTAAAAGACTCTCAAATTGCTAAACTAGTTGGGGTAACAAAAAATTCTGTGACATCAATAAGAAATAAAAGTTATTGGAATTATAATAGTTTGAATGCTAAAGATCCTGTTGCAATGGGATTATTTTCACAGAAAGATCTATTATCAGCAATTGAAAAAGCTGAAAGAAGAATAAATAAAGAAAAGAAAGACAAAGAAAAATTAAATTTAGCTAATAAAAGTGGATCTTGAAAGATATAGACAAATAATTTTTAAAATGTTAACAAATCGCACTTTTTGGAGGTTGTTATTAAAATAGAAGTTAAAGATAATAATGTTGAACAAGCACTGAGAGTTTTGAAAAGAAAACTCCAGAGAGATGGATTCTTTAAAATAATAAAGTTAAAGAATAATTATGAGAAGCCATCTGAAAAAAAAAAGAGAATTCTTCAGGAAAACATTAAAAGAGTTAAAAAACTTAACAAACTCAAAAATAGGATTTAAATATCGCGGGGTGGAGCAGCCTGGTAGCTCGCAAGGCTCATAACCTTGAGGTCGGCGGTTCAAATCCGTCCCCCGCAACCAATCTTTATTTAATTGTCATAAAGAGCTAAAATGTGTAGCCTCAATTCTTTGATGAAGAAAGTGGCACTTATTACTGGAGTAAATGGACAAGATGGTGCATATCTTGCACAATTTTTACTAAAAAAAAATTACAAAGTTATTGGCACAACTAAGATCAGCTCAAAATCAAAAAACTGGAGACTCAAAAGATTAAATATCGATAAAAAAATAATAAATTGTAAATTAAATTTAAATAATAAAAAAAATATAGACTATATTTTTAAAAAATATAAATTTGATGAATTTTATAATTTAGCTGGACACTCAATAGTAACCACGTCGTTTAAAAATTATTTGAATACTGCCGATGGCACTGCAATGGGTGTTATTAGAATTTTAGATGCTATAAAAAATAATAATAGAAAAATTAAATTTTACCAAGCAACTACATCTGAAATTTTTGGTGATTCTAATAAAAAGTTTCAAAATGAAAAAACAAATTTTAATCCAAAAAATCCATATGCTATTTCAAAATTATTTGCCCACTTGATGACAAGAAGTTTTAGGGAATATCATAATATATATGCAGTTTCAGGAATTTTGTTTAATCATGAGTCGCCATTGAGAGGTGAAGAATTTGTAACTAGAAAAATTGTTAAAGGACTTATTAATATTTTAAATAAAAAACAACAAGTTCTCAAAGTAGGTAACTTAGACTCTAAAAGAGACTGGGGATTTGCTAAAGAATATATTGAGGTTATGTGGAAAATGATGCAACAAAAAAAACCACAGGATTTTGTAATATCATCTGGCAAGGCTTACTCAGTTAAATATTTTATAGATCTAACATTAAAAGAATTAGGAATTAAAGGTAAATGGATAGGAAAAAAAAATAATAGAAAATTTAGAACCAATGAAAATAAAATTATTATTGTTGTTTCTCCTCAATTGATAAGAAGTAAAGAGTATAAATTGCTGATAGGCGATTCATCAAAAGCAAAAAAAATCCTAAAATGGGAACCAAAAATTGATATTAAAAAATTGGTTAAAATAATGGTTGAGGAAGAAAAAAAAAATTTCAAGTATATGTAATTTTAAATTTTGATTTTTTACTATCTTTTAAAAAACCTTTAACAGTATTTAAAGTTAGTTGCTCTGTAGATTTGCCAAAATTTTCTATTTTTTCAATAATATTTGGAGGAACAGTTATAATATCACATTTTAATTGCTTTGCCTGAATATAGTTAAATGGCTCTCTAGTGCTTGCCCATAATATTTTAACATTTGCAAATTTTTTTGAAAGTCTAATGCTCTTTTTTAATATAGGAATTGGATCAATTCCAGTGTCAGACATTCTTCCTGCAAAAATAGATATAATTACTTTTGTTTTCTGATTTATATTTTTTAAAATTAGTCTTATTTGTTTTAAATTATAAACTGCCGTTACATTTAATTTTATATTTTTTTCATTTAGTTCTCTAATTACTTTTGAAGTGTAATGACCTTTTGAATTCTTAACTGGTACCTTCACATAAACGTTTTTTCCCCATTTACTTATAATTTGACCTTGTTTTATCATTCCTTTTGTATCATCAGCAAAAACTTCGCATGATACTGGTTTCTTCGTAATGTCAAGAATTCTTCTGGAATAACCTACATAATCTTTTGCGCCTGCTTTTCTCATTAAGCTAGGATTTGTAGTAAATCCTTTCACAATTTTTTTTTTATTAAATTTTTTGATTAAATTTATATCTGCAATATCACAATAAATTTTAGTCAATTTATAAACTCTTAACTATTTCCTCTGTCATTTTTTTTGCATCAGCAAATAACATTAAAGTATTATCCCTGTAAAAAAGATCATTATCAATTCCTGCATAACCAGGTGACAAGCTTCTTTTAACAAATAGAACTGATTTACTTTTTTCTACATCTAAAACTGGCATACCGTAAATTGGACTCTGAGGATCCGATTTAGCCACAGGGTTTGTTACATCATTTGCGCCTATTACATATGCAACATCACAATTAGAAAAATCATTATTTATTTCTTCTAATTCAAATACTTCATCATATGGCACATTAGCCTCTGCCAATAACACATTCATATGTCCAGGCATTCTGCCTGCAACTGGATGAATAGCATAAGAAACTTTTACTCCATTTTTTTTTAATGCATCAACCATTTCTCTCAAAGCGTGCTGAGCTTGAGCTACTGCCATTCCATATCCTGGAACAATAATTACAGATGAAGCGTTTTTCATTAAGAAAGCAGCGTCATCAGCATTACCATTTTTAACTGGTTTTTGTTCTTTACCTTGTTTTTCTGAAATTTGGTCAGTCGCTCCCCAACCTCCGAGTATTACATTAAAAAATGATCTGTTCATACCTTTACACATTATATAAGAAAGTATAGCTCCAGATGATCCAACAAGCGCTCCAGTAATTATTAATGCAGTATTTTCTAGCGTAAATCCTATACCTGCCGCAGCCCATCCGGAGTATGAATTTAGCATTGATATAACAACTGGCATATCTGCTCCACCTATTGGTATAATCAATAAAACGCCAACAATAAATGAGATCAATACTAAAGACCAAAAAATATTTGATGATTGAGATATGCATAAATAATAAATCAAACCTATTATAGCTATTCCCAGAATTAAATTTAATATATGCTGACCTTTAAATGTAACTGGAGCACCAGACATTATTCCTCTTAACTTTAAGAATGCAATTATTGAACCAGAAAAAGTAATTGCTCCTATTGCTGCTCCCAATGACATTTCAATTAAACTCGCAAGTTTGATATTCCCAACAATACCCAGAGCAAATGCTTCGGGTTTCAAAAAAGCTGAAATAGCAACAAATACTGCTGCAAGACCAACTAAACTATGAAAGCCAGCAACAAGTTCTGGCATAGCAGTCATAGGAATTCTGAATGCAATAAACGCACCTACTGATCCACCTATTAACAAAAATACAAGCACATAAACAAAACCAGAGCCAAAATTACTAACTGTTAAAAAAGTAACAACAATAGAAATTGCCATTCCAGCAATTCCAAAATAATTTCCTTGACGTGAAGTTTCTGGTGAAGATAAGCCCCTTAATGCTAATATAAACAATATTCCAGATATTAAGTAAAATAGAGCTGATAAATTTGCAGACATAATTATTTCTTCTTTTTCTTATACATTTGCAACATTCTTTGAGTAACAAGAAATCCACCAAATATGTTTACTGCTGCCAATATAATTGCAAAAAAACCGAATAAATTCGATAATTCAAAAATGTCTTCTGTTGAGCCAGCTAAAGCCGCTATGATAGCTCCAACAATTATCACTGATGATATTGCGTTTGTAACTGACATTAGTGGTGTATGTAATGATGGTGTGACGCTCCAAACTACATAGTAACCTACGAAAATTGATAATATAAATATACTTAATCTGAATATGAAAGGGTCTATTTCCATTATTTTATTTTTGTTTTATTGATTATTTCATCTTCTAAATTTATTTCAAAAGTTTTTTTCTCTTTATCAAACAAGTTATTCACAAAATTAAAAATGTTTTTTGCGTATAGGTTAGAAGCTGAAATCGGTAATTTATTTAAAATATTTGTTTCACCCAATATTTTCACACCATTTTTATCAACAATTTCATCAACTTTAGTAAATTCAGAATTTCCTCCTTGTGCAGCTGCTAAATCATAAATGACAGATCCTGGGGACATTGACTCAATCATATCTTTCTTTATGATGATTGGAGCTTTTTTTCCTGGTATTAATGCAGTACACACAACAACATCAATTTTTTTTAAAGTTTCCTTCAACAATTCTTCTTGCTTCTTTTTAAAATCATCTGAGGCTTCTTTTGCATATCCACCCTCTGTTTCTAGATTTTCAGCTCCTTCTACTGTTAAAAACTTTCCACCTAAACTCTCTACTTGCTCCTTAGATGCTAATCTAACATCTGTTGCAAAAACAATTGCCCCCATTCTTTTTGCAGTTGCAATCGCCTGCAGCCCCGCAACACCTGCACCCACAACTAAAACCTTTGCAGCTGAAATAGTACCCGCAGCAGTCATCATCATTGGAACAGCTTTTTGAAAAAAAGCAAAGGAGTCTACTACTGCTTTATATCCTGCTAAATTTGCTTGGGAGGATAATATGTCCATTGACTGAGCTCTCGTTATTCTTGGTAGAAGTTCCATTGAAAAACAGTTTACATTTTTTTTTGAAATATCTTTTAATTTACTTTCATTTAAATAAGGATTAAGTACTCCTATTAACATTTGATCTTTTTTTAATTTATTTAAATTTTCATCTTTAATTATACTCACTTGAATAATAGCATTAGAATCTGAAATTATTTTTTCTTCACTTGAGATGAATGCACCTTCGTTTTCATAGTCTTTATTACTTATTCCTAAATGTGCAGCATAATCATTGGTCACATGAACTTCTATCCCTAATGATTTATATTTTTTTATTATATCGGGAGTTATAGCAACTCTTTTTTCAAATTTAACGTTCTCTGATATTGACCCAATAATCATTCTATAAAAGAAATAATGCCATTAATAGTAATACAACTACAACTGAAACTGATCCCCAAAGAACAAATTTTGTGAAGTTGTTCCATGTTTTTTTATGATTTTCATTATCCATGAAACTATTTTTGTCTTGCTTTAAATTTAGGATTTTTTTTGTTTATTATATACACTCGACCTCTCCGTCTGACTAGTTTAGAATTGAGATCTCTTTTTTTTAATGATTTTAAAGAACTTGCAATTTTCATTTTATTTTTTTTCTGATTTAATAAACGAAGTTATGTAATCTTTCAAATTTATTTTTCCGTAATATTTAATAACTCTATTATTATATGACATATTAGTTAAGGCTGAGGCATATCTTTCCCCTTTTCTCGAAGGTAAGTAACTTATTTTACTTTTAAACATTTTTGCCACATCTATAATTGAGTAAGATTTTTTATGACTTATACTATAATGTTTACATTTGTTTAATTTCCAAGCTTTAATGCACACTTTAATTGTATCTGAAATATGTGTAAATCTTCTAGTTTGAGTTCCTGGCTTAACAACTGTTAAAGATTTTTTTAATTTATATTGATTTTCAAATATACCAATTACAGTTGCCATATTACCTTTTTCAATCTGTCTTTTTCCGTAAACATTATAAAAATAAACTATTTCAAATTTTAAATTGAACCAATTTTTTAAATTTTCAAGAAGTGCTAAGTTATTAAATTTTGTAAATGCGTATGGAGATAGATTTTTATCATCGCCTTTCCTTCCTAATGTTGCAGATGTTGCTGAGTACAGGAGTTTAATTTTATTATCTAAACAAAATTTAAATACTTCTTTGCTTCCAATTGTATTAGACTTGTAACATTCATTAAAATGATTAAAACTTTGATAAATTCTAGAAAATTCTCCGAAATGAAAAAGTGACGAAATATTATTTTTATATTTTTTTAATATATTTTTGATGTTTGATGTATCGCCTTTTAAATATTTAATTTTCTTTGACTTAAAATGGTTTTTTTTTGATCCAGTAGAATAATTGTCAATGCTAATAATATTATGTTTTGTTTTTTTAAGAAAATGCTCTATTAAATGAGATCCAACAAAACCTGCTCCACCAGTTATTACGATGTATGTTTTCATTTGGATTAGCCTGGCAACGTCCTACTCTTCCAAGTCTTAAGACTAAGTACCATCGGCGCTGAAAGGCTTGACTTCCGAGTTCGGAATGGGATCGGGTATTACCCTTTCGCAATAATCACCAGGCCGCTTTTTATACAATATAAAAAATTTTAGTAAAGATAAAACGTGATTTATTTTATTTAAAAATATTATATTTAAGTATCGCGTAAATTGCTTTAATTCCATCAGAAAAATATATCTTTTTTCCTTGATCATGAGTTCTTCCAAAATAATTGATTGGTACTTCTTGAATATCTTCATTTATTTTTGAAAATTGGGCAGTTATTTCTGGACAAAAATTAAAGCCATTTTCTTGTAATTTTATTTTTTTTATTAAACTTGAGTCAAAAACTTTATAACAAGTATGAGCATCTGTAAGATTGTGTCTATTTAATAAATTTGATAAAAATGTTAAAAAATAATTTGCGGCCAGTCTTACTATCACATCCAAAGATTTTGGTCTTGTTCTAACCCCTCCTTTTAAAACTCTTGAACCATAAACTATTTTTGTTTTTTTTTTTATTATTGGGTTTATCAATTTTTTATAATCATTTGGATCATATTCTAAATCTGCATCCTGTATGATCACAATTTTACCAGTTGCATATTTAAGTCCTTTTCTACATGCGTAACCTTTACCTTTATTATTTTTATAACTTATTAACTTATTAAATAATCCATAACATTCTTTTTCAATAATTTTTTTTGTATTATCAGTTGAACCATCATTTATAATTATCACTTCTTTTTTTATTTTTTTTACTTCACTTATTTTTTTTAAGATTTTAAAAATTGTTTTAGATTCATTAAAAACCGGAATAATTATAGATATTTTCATTTTATTTTAAAATTGATTAATATTTATGATGTTAAAGTTTAATTCCATTTATGAGATTTGGGTACAAAATATATATTTCTTACTGACATCAAATTTTTTTGATTTGTTCTAGATATTTCAATATCTATCATATTTTTGTTAAAAGTTTTAAATTGATTTGTTTTATAAAAATAAACCCATGGATTATATTTTGTAAGAAATTTTTTGATTTTAAAAAAATTGCTTTTATTAAATTCGACCAAAATAATTGGCTGATGCTTATTTATAGTTTTTTTCATCCCCATTAAAACTTCATAATCAAAACCCTCTACGTCTATTTTAATTAATTTGGGTTTGCATTTTAAATTCAATTTATCAAATTTTTTTAAAAACATAGGCTTATTAATGATTTTAAATTTTTTTTTATTAAAGGTTATTTTTAAACTATTTTTAATATAATTTTTGTCGAAACTGCAAAAATAGTGTAGGCAATAATTTTTGTAATATGGATAATAGAAATTTTTTTTTTCACCCCTCGATCCTAAAGCAAAATTAAATGCAAAAATATTTTTATAATCTTTAATTAGTTTTTTTTTTATATATTTTTCAAAAAGATATTTATTTGGTTCAAATAAAAATATTTTATTTTTGTATTCTAGTTTTCTAAATCCCATTGCAGAAATTCCCAGATTACCACCAACATCGATTATGGCGTCATCAATTTTATTTTTAATTAATAGTCTGATACCATAATAATCTTTTTCATGAGGTAAAAATAGTTTAAATAAAGATATATTATTGTATATAATTAGATTAATTATTGGATTTGCCTCAATTATCCTAACTAGTTTAAACTTAAAAGAATTTATAAATTTGTTCATTTTTAGACATCTTACCTATATTACTTATCAAACTAATTATGTTTGAAATTTTTTTTCTATCTTTTTTAACATCTGTTTATTTTATTTCCGCAGGTATATTTTTTTTAATTAACATACTCGATATAAAAATTAAAAATGAAACAAATATTTTTAAAATTGCTCTTTTTGGATGTATTTTTCTAAGCTTTCTAGGTCTTTTATTAAATTATTTTATAAATTTAAGTAAGAGCATAAACATTATTATCTTAGTTTTATTATTAATATATTTAATCATTTCTCAAAAAAAAAATTTGTTAAAAAAAGTTTTTACATCATCAATATTGATTGCTTTAAGTTGCAGCATATTAATTATTGGAGACAATACCTACCGGCCAGATGCAGGACTTTACCATCTGCCATACGTGAATATTATAAATACTGAAAAGATAATCATAGGAATATCAAATATTCATTTTAGATTTGGACATACCTCAATAATACAATATGTTTCAGCATTAAATAATAATTGGATATTTTCAAATAATGGCATTCTTCTGCCTACTGCGATAATATATATTAGTTTTTTATTTTATCTAATTTATGAAATTAAATTTTCTAATAATAAAAACTTAATTTTTTTTAATTTCTTAATTTTATCTTTTTTATGTTTAAAGTTAAATCGATATTCAGACTTTGGGAATGATGCACCGGCACATATATATTACTTTTTATTAACCTCGCTTGCTTTAAAATATTACGAAAAAATAGAATTATCTAGAATGGGAGAGATAGGGGTCATTTCTGCATATCTTGTATATAATAAAATAACTTTATTTTTAGGAAGTGTAGTTGCTATAATCCTTTTAGTTTTTAAAAAAAAAATCTATTTTTTTAAAATAAAACCAATAATTTTTATCCTGCTATTTACCTTTATTTTTTTTACAAAAAATCTTCTAGTTTCTGGTTGCGCTGCATTTCCGATAAAGAAAACATGTGTTTCTAGTTTATTTTGGTATGATTTTGGAAGCAAAAGAGGAACCAACGCTGAAAAAACAATGCTTGAAAATGAGGCTTGGACAAAGGGTTGGAGTGATCAAAAAAATAACATAAAAAACTATGAGCAATATTTATCTGATTATGATTGGATTGAAGTTTGGTTAAATGGTCATGGAAAAAGGACACTAAAAAAGCTTGCTCCTTTTTTAATTTTTATAATATTTATATACATATTTTTTTTGCTAAATAAAAAAGACTATAAAATTGTTAATAGGAAAAATAATGGGAATGCTGAGAAAAATTTTATTTTTTCATTAATAATTCTAAATTTTATCGGAATTTTGATGTGGTTTTTAAAATTTCCGGTATTTCGCTATGGTTATTCCTATCCTATTTTATTTATAATATTATTTGTGGTATTATTATCATATAACAAAATTAAATTAATCAATATATATAAATTTAAAAAAAAAATAAATTACATTTTAATTTTTTTAATATTAATTTTAGTAACAAAAAACTTCATAAGAATATCAGAAAAATATGATGCGAATTACAATCAAGCGCCATGGCCTAAAATATATTCTGAGGATAAAAAAAATTTAAAAAAAGAAAATATACCAATAATTATAGATGATGAAATTGAATATTATTATTCATCTAATGGTACATGTTATTTTAATACTGCTCCTTGCACACATATTGATTTTTTCAAAAATTCAAGCAATCAAATTAAAATTAAAAGAAAATTTGGGTATAAAATATTTTATTTTGATAGAAATAGCCCTAAATGAATCAATCAAAAATAATAGTGATTTAAGTTACTTGGTTTCAAATAACAAACTTAGTTTGATTTAATTCTTAATTATATTAAAACAAATAAAATATTAATAAAATTAATTAATGAAAATCTCTGTAATAATTCCTTGCTATAATGAAGAAAATTATATTCTAGAAGTTTTAAAAAAAGTAAATGAACAAAAAAATAAATTTGATATTCAAGTTATTGTAAGTGATGATTGTTCATCTGATAAAACTATACCAATTTTAAAAGAAAATACTCACCTTTATGATAAAATTGTAGTAAGCGATACCAACAAAGGGAAAGGTCATGCAATTAAACAAGCTATTCCGTACTTGACAGGAGATATAACATTGATTCAAGATGCTGACTTAGAATATAATCCTGAAGAATATGAAATTCTTTTTGAACCATTCTTAAGTGATGATGCAGATGTAGTTTATGGAACTAGATTTGGAAGCGGTAAGAAAGTACGAATTTTTTATTATATCAACCGAGTTGCAAATTTTATAATTACAAATTTGGCTAATAGTTTGACCAATATTAATTTTTCTGATGTAGAAACTGGATATAAGGCAATAAAAACTAATTATCTCAGAGAATTTAATCTAAAAGAAAACTCTTTTACAATAGAAATTGAAATAACTATGAAATTATCAAAAATAAAAGCGATAAAAATTTACGAAGTTGGGATATCCTATTCTGGAAGAACCTATGAAGAAGGAAAAAAAATAAAAATGATTGATGGCTTTAAAGCTATTTTTGCAATTTTTAAATATAAATTTTTTTCTTAATTTAATCAGTTATTGTCAATTAATTTTGAATTTATATTTAAACAACCTGGAAAAATATTAGTTTTTAATTCATATATTTTAGCATTGTATTTAGGGTAACTTTCTTTAAACGGATTTCTCCCGGAATAACTTCCAATTTTATCACCCTTAGCAACTAATTTATCCAAACAATTTTTTACAAGAATTCTTTTTTCTTTATCAGTAGGATCAACCAATAAAATATGACTGGGGTTTTTTTTAGCAACTTCTGAAATATATTTTAGACTTCTATTATCATTTAAATCTAGATAATTAAAAAAAAATAAAGATATATTTTTATTTTTCATATATGCATTTTTCGAATCAAAAGTTAATAAAACCTTATCTGATTCTAAGTTTTTATTTATCCAATTAATTAACTCATAATTGTAGCCATATTTTTTTAAAACTTTTTCTCGTAATTCCTCATTTACTGAACCAATAGATAGGGTAACTATTCCAAAAAATGCCATTAAAAAGGTAGCTAATGATTGAGCATAAATTGAGTAACTTATAAATTTGTATTTATTAAATACCTTAAAATTATTTAGATTTTTTGAAAATGCTATTAATGACCAAAAAAATGGATCAATAAAAAATCTAGCATTATGCTGTCCAAAAGTTAAAAAAATTACGATATAAAGAATAATTATTACTTTAATTTTAAAATCTATATATTTTAAAAACAAACTTAGAAAAATTAATATTGATGATATTCCTAGTGTTTGAGTGGCTTGAGGAATGCTTAATGGAAAAAAAAACCAAATTGGAAATCCACAATAATAACCACATGATGACACTGACTCCCATAAATTTGAATATCCATATAAGTTTATTGGGAGTGCATAAAATAAATTTTGTAGATAATTTCCACCTAAATAATGATACTTCCAATGTAAATAGGGTAATAATAGAGAAGCACCCAAAATAATTAAGATAGATAAAATAATTTTTAAATTTAATCTAGATTTGTAGACCTCAAACATCAAACAAATCCAAATTAAAAATATGCTTACTGCTGAACTAAACTTTATTTGGTAGGCTAGAATCAAAAGAACATTGGTAACTAAAAAC
The DNA here is from genome assembly GCA_902586225.1 of uncultured Pelagibacteraceae bacterium. Taxonomy (GTDB): domain Bacteria; phylum Pseudomonadota; class Alphaproteobacteria; order Pelagibacterales; family Pelagibacteraceae; genus Pelagibacter. The sequence continues at coordinate 3,423 of CACIGO010000008.1, read as the reverse complement.
GCAATATATTTGTTTTTTTTATTTACAAGTTTTCTAAACTCAAAAAATACAATATAGAAAGCTAATGCAATAAGTCCTGAAGACATTAGTTGTGGTTTATTAGTTGCTACTAAAAAAATTAGTATAGGACACGATAATAATGCATATGTTAATAAATTTTTTTTAGCTTCTCTAAATTTATTAAGCTGTTTTTTTAATATGCCGTAGACAAGAAATATTCCTGTAAACTGAATAAGTGAACCATATTGTTCTGCTCCACTTGCTAATCCAAGAGCTATTAGTATTTCTCCAAAACCAGCTTGTCTACTATGAAACCAAAAATGATCAATCGGAAAGGATCCATAGTTTAAAATATGAATTGCAACTTCAGTATGATAATCTAAAGAGTCCCCACTAGTTATTGGTGCAAAACATAGGATAAAATAAGTAAACAAAATAATTTTAGGTAAAGAAAGATATTTATTATCTTTAAATTGAAAAAAAATATCTTTAATTATAAAAATTGATAGTGTACATAGTAACAATCCAATTATTCTTAAAAAAAAAGTTTCAGTAAATCCTAATAATGTTAATGGTGAAATAAAAATTATTAAAATTGATGATCCTAGAATCGGGGCAAGGAAAGTATTATCTGCAACATTTGTAAATATCGGCTTAATGTAACTTAATTTGCAAATGTAGTTTCCAATTTGGACTGTTCCAAAAAATAGAAGTAGCGAAAAAAATAAGGAAAAAGGGGCAATAAATATATAATTTTCTACTCCAAATTTCATTTTTTTATAAAAATATATCTCCCTTTTCTTATTATTTCCAAATTTTCAATAGAGTTATAAATACAAATCTTTTTAAAAAAAGCACAATCACCGGAGTTGGTTTTGTATATTTCATAATTATTAATTTTTTTATGAAGATATAAATTAGAATAATTAAATGTTCTATTTTTAATATATATATCATCATTAAACTGATATTTAATATTTTTAAATCCAATCAAAACTAAAAAAATTGATATTACAAGATATTTAGAAATATTAATTTTATTTATTATTTCTCTAATAAAATACACACTGATAGATAATATAAGCATAGTTATACAAATAAATAAGGCATAACCAAAACGTATGTCTGGAGCTATTAACCAATAATAAAGTCCAATTACAAAAAAAATAAATAGAAAGAGCACTTCTATTATTGTTTTTTTTATTTGAGACCATTTTAAATTAAAAAAAATAATTATAGAAGATAAGATTATTATAAATATTGAAATTTTTATAAAAGCTATTGTAAAGAAAAAATTTTTAACCCAAGGTAAAAACCACTGAAACGAATTTAAATAGTAATCATAATTTGTATAATTTGTGTAAGTATTATTTTTAGATCTAGCAAACGCACTTGTTTCTTTTGCAAATTCTTTAACCAAATCTTTAGAAATAGACCATTCAAAATTAATACACGTGAAATCTAAAGGAAAAATTAAGCATCCAGTTGAGACTAAATATTTTGAAACCCATAAAAAATTTATAATTCCTATAAAAACCATAAATTTCAAATATTTTAAAATATTTATTTTTAAATAAAAAACTAAAAAAATTGGAAGCATTATAGAAGGCAAATAAGATAATTTTGAGATATAAGATAAAACTGAAAATACCACCGTTAGTGCTAGATCATTAATATTTCTTGTGTTCAAACTTTTTAGGAAAAAATAGAATGATAGTATATAAAAATACATTCCAGAACTATCTGCATCTGCAGAGCCTATGGAATTGAAAATTGTTCCATTTAAAGAGGGATGTATAAAGCTGTATATAAGCAAAAAAGATGTTACAGATAAAAGGAATATCTGGTGAATTGTATTAATATCAGTTAATGCTTCTTCATAAGTCAGTTTAATTAATATAATTAATGGAATAGAGTTTAAAAGATACAGCAAATTTATTTTGAAAATTTCATAATTAAAAATTGATAATAAATGATGCCATCCAGATACTATACCAAACCTATTTTCAAGATTGGCAATCCCAAATACTAAACTATTGTCAGAATACCATTTTATTATCTGTAGATGATAAAATGGTGTATCTCCAGCCAATGGATTAATTTCAATTAGAAGAGTTAATATTAATATAATTAAAAATATTTCAAATTTAAAATGTTTTTTGAAAAATGAAAATTTATATAAAAATAAAAAAAAACTAGTAAAAATTAAGGGAAAAATTAATAAATTCAATGGTAAAAGTATATTAACTAAGAAGGCAATAATTATTAAAAATGAAAATCCATACCCTAAATCAGACGCAACTATATTATTTATTGAGCCTTTAAATAAAAATTGTTTAACGGTTAAAGAGTAAGTAATTACACATATGTAAATTAAAAATATTAACAAAAATTTAATCATTTTTAATTATCTCTATATTTAAAATAAAAAATAAAAAATATTATAATACAAAATAAGTATCCTCCGTTAAAATAACCAGAAGATCTAAGAAATGTTTGCACAACCAATAAAGGGATAGCAAAAGATTTAATTTCGAATGGTATTTTTTTGGAAAAACTTAATATAAAAATAAGTAAATACAAAATTACTGCAAAAAAACCAAATTCAGCAACTGATTTAAATAAATTATTAGTTCCATCCATGAAATTTAATTTTTGGCCTGTTTCTAAATTATGATGAGTTTTTCTTGAGTAAATTTCAAATTTATCAAATGACACTTTATAATTATTTATTCCAAAACCTAGGGGTCTCTCTATTAAAGCTTTAAGTGCAATATCAAAATGTTGTAAATAAACAGCAAAAGAAAGATTATATTTGTAATTACTTTGATCAGTACTTTGAGAAATTAAATTTTGATCCTTATCTTTAGCTAAAATTGTTTGATCTTTAACAATGAATTTATTTATATCACTTATTTTTTGATTACATGCTTTATCTTTATTTATGACAAAAAAATAAGAGAATAATAGTATTAAAATAATAATAAAGTAACGAATAATGAATTGAAATTTAAAGTTTATTATTAAAAGACTTATAAATGATAGAATTAGTCCGACAAAAAATACAAACGAGAAATTGTGTAAAGATATTAAAATAAAAAGCGATACAAATAACAATCTTAAAGATCCGTATAAATTAATATTATTGATATTTATTTTAAAAATATAGTAACAAATTAAAGCCGGTGAAATCATGGCCAAATGTGAATTTTCTAAAAAAAATCTTTTTACTCCTTTTAAGAAGGACAGTTTTTCACTAAACATTCCGCCAGTATAAGAACAACCTATATTTAATGAATTTATAAAAATATCAAAATACAAGAAATAATAAAAAAAAGTAGATATAACGAAAATATATAAAAAAGTGTCTATTATAAATATAAAATTTTTTTTTAAGTATTTAAAATTTTCCCAGATTATTAA
>CACIGO010000007.1:0-33945 GCA_902586225.1 uncultured Pelagibacteraceae bacterium | reverse complement strand
CTTGATTTTGTTTCTGATCTACTTTTGTCAATTTTATAAAATGGCTTCAAAACATTTTGATGTTCCTTCTGTGGTATTCCTGGACCATCATCCTCTATTGAGATATTAATAGTTGATCTTCCTTTTTTTAAATACAATTCAACATTTTCAGCAAATTTTAGAGAATTATCTATAAGGTTATTAATACATCTACTAATTAAATTCTTTCTTCCATCAAAATAAACCCTTTCTTTTAAAAAATATTTTATATTTGGTTTCTCATACTTTTTACAAATATCTTCAAGAAGAACAGAAATATCAAACGTTTCAGTCCTATCTTTTGCTCCAGATCTTGCGAATTGAAGATATTCATTTAACATTTTTTCCATTTCGTCAACATCGCCTGAAAGTTTCTCTACAACACTCTTATCTTTAATCATTGCTATTTGAAGTTTTATCCTTGTCAAAGGAGTTCTTAAATCGTGGCTGATACCGGATAGCATCTCAGATCTTTGATTTAGATGTCTAAGTATTCTCTTTCTCATTTTATCAAACTCTAAACCAGCTTTTCGAATTTCAAGCGCTCCAGAGGGTCTAAATTCGTCAATATCTTCTCCTCGACCAAATCTTTCAGATGCCTCTGCAAGTTTAGTTATGGGTCTAGTTTGATTCTTTAAAAATATTATTGCTACAGCTATCATTAATAATGCTGGCAATGTTATCCAAAGACCAAATAATCTAGCCGAACTTGTAGTTAGTCTGTCCCTTGGAATATAAAATTGAAAATATCCTTTTGAATATCCTATTTTCAAATCAACAACTTCTTTGAAGTTTGTTGTATCAAACCAATAAGTTAAACTTTTTTTCTTTAACTCTCTTCGTAATGATCGATCAACTGGACTGAACCATCTTTCTGGTATTTTATCTGGTAAGATTTTATCTTTTTCATATTTGATATTAAAGCCCAAGTGTTCTTTGAATAAAATTATTATAAAATCTTTGTTCGTTTCATCGTTATCATAAGCGTCTACAAAAGTTTTTACTTCAGATACTAATGCTCTTGTCATTCCAGAATTAGTTTTGATCCAAAGACTATCAAAAAAAACTAAAGAGATAGTTATTTGCATAACTACTATTGGAACAGCGACTATGAGCAAACCTCTATAAAAAAGTCTTTTAGGTAAGATATTTTTTATATATTTATTCAATCCATAAAACATAACCTTCACCTCTTATTGTTTGTAAATAATTTGGGCTTTTAGGGTTTTCTTCAATTTTCTTTCTAAGTCTTGTAATTATTACATCAACTGATCTTTCTTTATCAATTTTTATAAGATTACCAATTTCCTCTCTTTTAAATATTTTTCCAGGAGAGTTAACCATTTTATCTAAAATTATTTTTTCTGTATTATTGATTTTTATTGATTTATCATTTTTTAAAATAAACTGCTTATTAAGATCTATTTCAATTTTACCAAATTTAAATTTTCTTTTTATATTTCTATATTTTGTTTTATTTAAAATATTGTTAATTCTAAGTATTAATTCTTTAGGCTCAAAAGGTTTTGGAAGGTAATCGTCTGCACCAATATCTAAACCCTCTATTCTTTCTGAGGCCTCACCTTTTGCCGTTAAAAGAATTATTGGGGTTGAAATTTTGTCTTTATTTTCTTTTGTAAATTCCAAACCATTTTTGCCAGGCATCATTATATCAAGAACTATTAAATCAAATTTAATAACTTTAACTTTTTCAAGAGCATCTTCGGCGCTATTTGAGCTAGTTACGAGATAATTATTTTGAGAAAGATATTCCTTAACTAATTCTCTTATACCATCATCATCATCTACAACTAAAATATGTGCTTTAAATTTTTCCATTAATTATTTTTTTTAAAACATTGTCAAAACTAACAACTTCATTTGCTTTTGATGCAGAGAATGCTTGGTAAATTCTTTTCTTTTGAGCTGAGAAAATTTCGTTAAATAATTTTTCTCCCACTTCTGTTAAGTAAACATGCTTTATTCTGGTATCTATTTGATCTTTTTCGTATTTTATAGCTTTTAAATTTATTAAATCTTTCAAAACTCTATTCAAACTTTGCTTTGTAACTTTCAATTTTCTTAAAAGTTCAGATATTGTAATACCCTCATATAATGAAATTAGATGAATAACCTTGTTATGTGCGACACCTATGGAGTATTTATTCAACACATTTCTAGCATCTGAGACCGTCTCTCTGTATCCAAGAAATATTTTTTCAATATATTGTTTAAGATCATCATCTTTTAAATATAAAAGTTTTTTCATATTGGTAAGTTATATTGACATATTATATATACAAATATATTTTTTTATAAAATTAAATAATGATACCTTTCGATAAACGATCAGGAAAAATTTGGTACAATAATGAGCTTGTTGAATGGCAAGATGCAAAATGCCATGTAATCAGTCACGGACTTCATTATGCAAGTCTAGTTTTTGAAGGCGAAAGAGTATACGACGGAGAAATATTTAAGCTAGAAGAGCACACAGATAGATTATTTTATTCTGCAAAAAGATTAGACATTAATATTCCTTATACAAAAGATGAAATAAATGAAGCTTCTAAAAAAATAGTGGCGGTTCAAAATATTCAAAATGGATATGTAAGACCATTTGCGTGGAGAGGAAGTGAGATGATGGGTGTGTCTGCACAGAAAAATACAATTAATGTAGCAATAGCCACGTGGGAATGGCCTGCGTATTTTGATCCAAAATTAAAAGCTGAAGGAATAAGATTAAATATTTCTAAATGGCGAAGACCGGCTCCAAATACTATTCCTTGGGATGCAAAAGCAGCTGGATTATATATGATTTGTACTCTTTCAAAACACGAAGCTGAACAACAAGGGTATTCTGAATCATTAATGTTAGATTTTGAAGGTAATGTTGCAGAAGGAACAAGTGCAAACATTTTTTTTAAAGATAAAAATAATGAATTGCATACACCAACACCAGATTCTTTTTTAAATGGTATTACAAGACAAGCTGTAATTGAATTAGCCAAATCAAAAAATATTAAAGTTCATGAAAGAAAAATTTCTCCAGATGAATTAGGTAATTTTGGTGGATGTTTCTTAACTGGTACTGCAGCTGAAATAACACCTGTTGCAAGCATAGCAGATCATAAATACAAAATTTGTGAAGTTGTATTAGGATTATCAAAAAGCTTTGATCAGTTAGTTAGACAAAAAAAAGCTGCCTAATCCTTATTATCTTCAGATATTGCATGGTCTATTCCTTTTCTAAGATAATCATATCCAGTATAAAGTGTTAAAAACGCAGATAGCCATAAAATAATAATGCCAATTGTTTGAGCATTATAATCTTGAAAATTTATTAATTTATTTCCTGTTTCCCCAGTTAGAAGTATTGCTATCGAAAACATCTGCAAGAATGTTTTAAGTTTCGCTAAATTAGAAACTGGAAGCTTAATTTTTCCTTTCGCTAGAAATTCTCTTAAACCTGAAATTAGTATTTCCCTTGTAAGAATTATAATAGCTGCAATAACTTCGTAATTTTTTATTGTTTGGTCCATAACTAACAAAATTAACGCAGTTGCAACAATAATTTTATCTGCAATAGGATCTAAAAGTTCACCAAGTTTAGACTCTTCTTTAAACATCCTCGCTAAAAGACCATCTAAAAAATCTGTAAATGAGGCAATTAAAAAAAGAGCAAATGGTATAACGTCTCCATAAAATCCAGGAAGGTAGAATGTAAAAACAAATATTGGAACAATTATTATTCGTCCAATTGTTAAATAATTAGGTATTTTAAATTTCATTCGTGAAAGAAGTTATATATTTTTTTTGCAACTTTTTCCTCAACTCCATCAACTGATTTTATTTCATCTAAACTAGCTGATTCCACAGCTCTAGCCGAACCAAAATGATTTAATAATGCCCTTTTTCTAATAGATCCAATACCATCAATTTGATCTAATAATGATTTGCTTATACCTTTTTTCCTTTTTGCTCTATGGGCACTTATAGCAAATCGATGAGACTCATCTCTTAATCTTTGTAAAAAGAATAATGTTGGATCATTTTTTTCAAATTTGAACTCTTTTCCATTATGAAAAAACGTTTCATTCCCACTATTTCTCATTTTACCCTTTGCTATTGCAACAATAGGAATTTCATGTAAACCAAGTTCATTCATCGCTTCTCTTGCCACTGAATATTGACCTTTCCCTCCATCAATTAAAACTAAATCGGGGAAAGTTAAATAATTATCTTTCTCTTGAACTGCTCTTTTAAATCTTCTGTTAAGAACTTCTTTCATCATTCCATAATCATCTTGAGCATTTTTTTGAATTTTAATATTGAATTTTCTATATCTTTTTTTAACAAACCCTTCATCGCCATAAGTAATTAAAGCGCCCACACTATTTGTGCCTTGAATATGGCTATTATCGTAAACTTCGACTAAATTAATATTAGTTTCAAGATTGAATTTTTTTGATACTGCATCAAAAAGATTTCTATTATTCTGACTCTCGTAAAGTTTTCTATTCAAACTATCTTTTGCATTATTTATTGCTTGATTAATAACTTTTAGTTTTGTCCCTTTTTTTGCAACAGTAATTGTGATTTGTTTACCTTCTTTTTGTGTAAGTGTTTTTTCAATTAATTCTTTCTCTTTAATTTCATTTGATAAAATTATTGAAGAAGGCACACTTTTATTTTCATAAAATTGAGAGACAAAAGAATTAATAATATCACTTAGATTTTCTTCTGGATCATGCTTTGGAAAAAAAGCTTGATTACCCCAATTTTGTTTTGACCTATAAAAAAAAACTTGAATACAAGTTTTTCCAGACTCTTTATATCCCGCGATAACATCTGCTTCGACTAAATTTGCTTCATTAATTCTTTGAGAAGATTGGATAATATTTAATGATTTAATTCTATCTCTTAAAATTGCTGCTTTTTCAAAGTCTAAATCCTCACTAGCCTTTTCCATTTGGTTAGATAAGCTTTTCTGAATTTTTCTAGATTTACCTGACACAAACTCTATTGCATCATCAACAGTTTGTTTATAATCACTCTCAGTTACGTAACCAACACATGGACCTGAGCACCTTTTAATTTGATAAAGTATGCAGGGTCTTTCTCTATTTTTGAAAACAGTATCATCACAAATTCTGAGATGAAATATTTTTTGGATCATTTTGATAGTCCAATTTGCAGATCCAGCTGATGCAAACGGTCCAAAATAAAATCCCTCTTTGCCTTTTTTCCCTCTGTGTCTTTTGATTTGTGGCCATTTATCTTTGTCACCTATAAAAATAAAAGGGAAAGATTTATCATCTCTTAGTAAAATATTAAATTTTGGTTTAAATTTTTTAATTAAATTTGCTTCTAAAAGTAAAGCCTCACTTTCATTTGAAGTGGTAGTAATTTCGAGTCTTTTTGTTTGAGAGAGCATTCTCTCAGTCCTAATGATATGACTTTTCTCTGATACATAACTTTTAAGTCTGTTTGGAAGGTTTTTTGCTTTACCCACATAAAGAATTTCTCCTTTTGAATTTAGCATCCTATAAACACCTGGCAACTTAGGAACCAAGGGCAATTCTTTTTTAATTACTTCTTTACCTATATCAGAGCTGATCATGGCTTCTTTTTTTAGAAATTTGGATCCCAACTGAGCTGCAATCCTTCATTATTTCTAATTTTTCGATTTGAAGAGTAATTTTATCTATTCTTTTATCTTTGAATAGCTCATCAAAAACATCTTCTGCCAATGTTTCAAGAAAATTGTAATGTTTGTTTTTTACTAGTTTTTTTATTAATTTTACTATTTTAGCATAGTTAACTATCGATTTAATATCTTTATCATTCGATGGCTGTTTATCTTGATAATTTACTTCTAAATTAAATTTTACTTTTTGAGGCTTTTCTTTTTCAAAATCAAAATAACCAAGTTTTAAGTCCAACACTAATTCTTTTATTAAAACTTTTTTTTCGTAATTAAATAAGCTCTTCGTTTTATCTATTTTAACAATCTTTAAATTATTTTTTTTCATTATAATAAATTTTCTTTAAAGAAATTTATGAATTGAGGCATATACACATCTTGATTTTGTCCTCCTATTGTAACTCCCTTTGATAAACATTTTTCTTTCTTCATTATTTTAAAAACTTTTTTAAATGCTTTTCTTGGTTCAATTTGAGCTGCATCATAAAATTCTTCTAGAGATTTATAAAGTTTATGTTTATTTATCATCCACTCACCCCAAGTAGGATTAGTTGGATAACCATTATCATCAATGAAAAGATCTGGACAGTTTCCAGTTGTCATTGCACCTCTTACCTTAAATGGTTTTTTGCCCATATGAAATTCATGGTACCATCCTTCTTTTATATCAATTTCTATTTGATTGGGTTTGGCTTTAATTCTTTTAATATGTTCTACGCATGGTTCCGCTAAAGTATAATCATCAGCACCACCATGAACATATAATAATTTTGTGTTAGTTGTTAGTTCTGGATTTGCAAATAAACCAGCCGATTTACATTCGGCAGCCTCGGGTAATATTGCATCAAAACCTTCGGTCCCTTCTAAAAATAAAGATGTAAATTTCACATCTGCCAAAAAAAGACTATTAGTTCCTCCTCTAGAATGTCCAGTTGTTCCAAATTTTCCGTTAGACCTTGGGTGAGACTTAAGTAATTTTAAAGCTAAAATTCCATCGATTGCACCATTAATTAATGGTACCTTTGATTGATCTCTCCATGTATCTTTTGCCCCCCGAGGACAGAAATTATCTATGAACATAACTCCTATTCCTTCTTCTAAAAGTTTTTGGTGTGCATGATAAGTAAAGTCATTCCAAATATAATTTCCTGGACCACCACTGCTGTGTGTCCATATAACAATAGGTACTTTCGAATCTCCTTTTGGAAGTTGAAGATATCCTGTTATTTCAATCGGATTTTTTTTGTGACCACCAATAATTACAGTCCTTTGATCAAATCCAGTGTAAGACTGATATTTAATTAATTCTCCACCTTTATAATATTTATTTTTAGAAACCCAATTAAGCATTGATTTACTTTTTTTACATTCTACTTTTGAATCTAGACTTAAATTTTTTGTAGAATGCGAATAAGCCATAGTTGTGAAATGTACAAAAATTATTAGCAGAATTAATTTTTTCATTCTTTTCCTCTCGTAATATCTGGTGTTTGCCAATTTAAGTTTTGGCCACTATCAATTGCTAAAACTTGACCTGTAATAGATCTATTTTTAATAAAAAAGTCAACAGCATTGCAGATTTCTTGAACATCTGTCTGTTTTTTAAGAGGTGTTGCCATGTATTGTTTTTTAAAGTGCTTGTCAGACTGTCTTTTATTTTTAATAGTTGGACCTGGAGCAATTCCATTTACTCTAATATTTGGGGCAAGACTCATTGCGCTAGTTTTGGTTAAAGTGTAAAGACCAGTTTTACTTAATGTATATGAAAAAAAATATGGAGTTAACTTGAATACTCTTTGATCAATTATATTAATAATATTATTGTTTTTGCCTCTAATATTTTTAGCAAAACCCTTTGTTAATAAAGCTGGCGCTTTTAAATTCACTTTTAAATGGCTTTCCCAACTTTTTGTTGTGAAATTTTCAAGTTTATCGTTCTCAAATAATGAAGCATTATTAATTAAACAATCAAAATACTTTAACTTTGATTTTGAAAACTTTAACATTTTCTCAATCTCTTTTTCTTTAGTTAAATCTGCTTTTGCTAAATAAATTTTTGTACCACTTTTAGTTAAATCTTTTTTAAGATTTTCTGCTTTGGATCTAGATTTGTTATAATGGATAACAATTTCAATATTAGGTCCAGATAATTTTTTAGCTATTGCAGCTCCCATTCGAGTTGCTGCTCCAGTAATTATTATCTTCCGTGCTTCCATTTTTTATCTCTTTTTTTTGTAACTCTTGTTCCTGGCATACCCAATGTAGATCTACCTTTGGGATAAATTTTATTTTTAACATCGTACTGTCTAATTTTAGGGTTTAAAGTAATTTCTAATTCAGTACTTTGAAGTTTTCTCATCTCATCTCTAATTTTAGCCGCTTCCTCAAATTCCAGATTAGATGCAGCTTCTTTCATTTTTTTATCCAATCCTTTTAAATGTTTTTTAAGGTTGCCACCAATATTGGAACCTTCGCTTATTTTGACGTAATCTTTCTCGTAAACACTTTCTAAAATATCACTTATCTCTTTTTTTACAGATTTAGCGTCTATTTTATTTTTCTTATTGTACTCTAATTGAATCTTTCTTCTTCTCTCAGTTTCTTTAATTGCTTTCTTTATACTTTTGGTTTCCTTGTCGGCATAAAGAATAACTTTTCCATCTACGTTTCTTGCGGCTCTTCCTATTGTTTGAATTAGTGAAGTTTCTGATCGCAAAAATCCTTCCTTATCAGCATCTAGTATTCCAACTAAAGCACATTCTGGAATATCTAAACCTTCTCTTAATAAATTTATTCCAACTAGAACATCAAATACACCCATTCTAAGATCTCTCATAATCTCTATTCTCTCAAGTGTATCTATATCAGAATGAAGGTATCTTACTTTTATCCCATTTTCATGAAGATACTCAGTTAAATCCTCTGCCATTTTTTTTGTAAGTGTTGTAACCAAAACTCTATAATTATTTTCAACTACTTTTTTGCATTCATGCATGAGGTCGTCTACTTGATTTTTTGCTGGTCTAATCTCAACTGGTGGATCTATTAATCCTGTAGGTCTTATTACCTGATCAATAAACTTGCCTTTAGTTTGTTCTAACTCCCACGGTCCAGGAGTTGCTGAAACAAATACAGTTTGTGTTCTCATCAAATCCCACTCTTCAAATTTTAAAGGTCTGTTATCCATGCAAGATGGCAATCTAAAACCGTACTCAGCCAATGTGCTTTTTCGAGATCTATCTCCCTTAAACATCCCATTAAGTTGGGGAACTGTAACATGAGACTCATCTACAAAAACTAATGTGTTATCAGGAAAATATTCAAAAAGAGTAGGTGGTGGCTCTCCTGGTTTTCTACCAGATAAAAATCTTGAATAATTTTCAATTCCTGCACAAGATCCAGTTGCCTCAATCATTTCTAAATCAAATTTAGTTCTCTCCTCTAATCGTTGCGCCTCTAATAACTTGTTTTCAGCTTTGTGTTTTTTTAAAGTTTCCTCTAATTCTTTTCTTATTTTTATAATTGCTTGTTCTACAGTTGGTTTAGGAGTGATGTAATGAGAATTAGCATAAACTTTTACTAGACTAAGATCTCTAACCTGATCTCCTGTCAAAGGATCAAATTCCTCAATCTTCTCAAGTTTATCACCAAATAAACTTAGTCTCCATGCTCTATCCTCTAGATGAGATGGAAATATTTCTAAATATTCTCCTCTTGCCCTAAATGTTCCTCTAAAAAAATTTTGATCATTTCTCTTATACTGAAGAGCAACAAGAGATTTTATTATTTGTTCTCTATTATATTCATAGTTTTTCTGAAGAGTTAAAGTCATTTTGCTGTAGGCTTCAACTGATCCCAAACCATAAATACAAGAAACACTTGCAACTATTAAAACATCGTCTCTTTCAAGAAGAGATCTTGTTGCCGAGTGTCTCATTCTATCAATCTGCTCGTTTATAGAAGCTTCTTTTTCGATGTAAGTATCTGATCTTGGTACGTAAGCTTCTGGAGTGTAATAATCATAGTATGATACAAAATACTCAACAGCATTATCTGGAAAAAAAGTTTTCATCTCACCGTAAAGTTGAGCTGCCAAAGTTTTATTAGGTGCCAATATTAACGCCGGTCTGTTCGTAGCTTCTATAACTTTTGCCATTGTAAAAGTTTTTCCAGATCCGGTTACTCCTAATAATACTTGATTAAACTCATTTTTTTTAGCTCCTTGGACAAGCCTTTTAATTGCATCTGGCTGGTCACCAGCCGGGGTAAAATCTGACTTTATTTTGAATTTTTTTCCACCTTCGAGTTTTCCACCGATTTTTGGGTTTTTACTCTGAATGTCTGTAATTAGGTCTTGATATGTATTCTCCATATATTAAACAACGTAATTGAATAATTTCATAATTCAATGAGCATAATATCTAATAATTTAAAAAGAATTAAACCATCCCCAACTATTGCAGTTACTCAAAAGGCAAGAGAATTAAGAGCTGCAGGAAAAGATGTAGTTGGACTTGGGGCAGGGGAACCAGATTTTGATACTCCTATCAATGTTAAAAATGCAGCTATTAAAGCAATAAGAGACGGAGATACAAAGTATACAGCAGTTGATGGAACTCCAGCATTAAAAAAAGCAATTTTAAAAAAATTTAAAAGAGAAAATAAACTAAATTATAAACTAGATGAAATCACAGTTGGAACTGGAGGGAAACAAGTTCTGTATAACACTTTCATGGCAACTTTAAATAAAGGAGATGAAGTTATTATTCCTGCTCCATTCTGGGTTTCATATCCGGATATGGTTCTCCTAGCAGGAGGAAAACCAAAAATAGTAAAATGTGATGAAAAAGATGGATTTAAAATTACCCCTGCAAAATTAAAAGCTGCAATTACAAAAAGAACGAAATGGATAATCCTTAATTCTCCATCTAATCCAACTGGATCTGGATACAGCAAATCAGAAATTCAAAAATTAGCAAAGGTTTTAATAAAAAACAAAAAAGTTCATATTTTGAGTGATGATATTTATGAGCACGTTAAATATGATAATTTTAAATTTTTTACTATTGCTCAAATTTCAAAATTAAAATCTCGAACATTAACAATGAATGGTGTGAGCAAATCTTATGCAATGACTGGTTGGAGGATTGGTTATGCAGCTGGACCAAAAGAAATAATTTCTGCAATTAGAAAAATTCAATCTCAGTCTACCTCGAATCCTTCATCAATTAGTCAAGCAGCAGCTGTCGAAGCTTTGAATGGTAAACAAGATTTTATTAAAAAAAGAGCAAAATCATTTAAAGAAAGAAGAGATTTTGTTGTAAAAAGTTTAAATAATATTGATGGTATTAGCTGCTTGATACCTAATGGTGCATTTTACGTATTTCCGAATTGTAAAAAACTTTTAAATAAAAGAACTAAACTTAAAAAAGATACTGATTTTGTCCAAAAGCTTTTAGAAAAACAAAATGTTGCCGTTGTTCAGGGCTCAGCATTTGGTTTAGATGGATATTTTAGAATTTCATATGCAACTTCAATGGCAAAACTTAAAATAGCAATGTCTAGAATTAAAAAGTTTTGTGAGGATTTAGGATAAACCTATTTTTTTTTATTTAGTCCAATTAGAGAAGAATTTCTAAATCTTAAAATTACAATTGCTAAAGCAATTAAAACAATCGCACCAGCTTCATATAGTAATATCTCTGGATTGAGAGATTTTCCTTGTAAAATAATAAACCTAGCAAGTGCAGTTATAGCAATAAATAACGGCAGTGTAATTTGAATTGATTGGCTCTCCCAAAAAACTCTAACCATTGCAAGCACTTCAAGATATAGAAAAAGTAAAAGCAGATCTGCTAAAGTAACTCTTTGTACGAGTATCATCTGATACATCTCTTGTCCGAAAGCAATCACTGTGCTAACTAAAATAATTACTAAAGCAACAAGCTGGATTTGTTTTACGATATTTTCCATCTAATTAATTTATATTTTAATTCAAATATTTATTCTAGATCAATTTTATTGGAATATAATCAATCGTGGGAAAGAAACTTTTCCGCCTCTAAAGCGGCCATACATCCCATTCCAGCGGCTGTTACTGCTTGTCTAAATATTTTATCTTTTACATCTCCAGCGGCGAATACACCTGGAATATTGGTTTCTGTCGAATCATTCTTTGTAACTAAATATCCTTCTTTATCCATTTCTAATTGATCTTTAAATAATGAAGTTGCTGGATCATGTCCTATAGCTATAAATAATCCATCGATTTTTAGTTCATCTACTTTATTTGTTTTAACATTTTTAATTTTTAATCCAGTTACATTTTTAGGATCATTATCCCCAATAACTTCATCAACAACAGAGTCCCAAATTATTTCAATTTTTTTATTTTCCATTAATTTCTTTTGAAGTAATTTTTCTGCTCTCAAACTATCTCTTCTGTGTATAAGCTGAACCTTTGAGGCAAATTTTGTTAAAAACATAGCTTCTTCGACCGCAGCATTTCCACCTCCAACAACTGCTACAATTTTGTCTTTAAAGAAAAATCCATCACATGTTGCACATGCAGATACACCAAAACCTCTGAAGCTTTGTTCTGAGTCAATATTTAACCATCTAGCTTGAGCTCCTGTTGAAATAATTATTGAGTCTGCTTGATAAATTTGGCCGCTATCTCCAACAGCTTTAAATGGCTTAGATTTTAAGTCCACTGATGCAATATGATCTTGTATCATTTCAGTTCCAACTACTTCTGCCTGACCTTTCATTTGATCCATAAGCCATGGTCCTTGTATTACATCTTTAAATCCAGGGAAATTTTCAACATCGGTTGTTGTCGTTAATTGGCCACCAGGTTCCATGCCATGAACTAATATTGGTTTTAACATTGCTCTTGCAGCATAAATTGCTGCTGTATATCCAGCGGGACCTGACCCAATTATTAACACTTTTGTGTGTTTAGTTGGATTTTCACTCATATGAAAGCTATATAATGATTAATGACTAAATTGAAAGGTATATTATTAACAGAAGGTATGCATGGGATGATTAGCCAAGTTGAAGGTTTGGCTAAAGCTTTAGATATAAATTATTCTCACCACACAGTTGAAACAAAAGGTTTCTGGAAAGTTATACCACCAAAATTCACTCCAATATCCGACTCAGTTTTTAAAAAAATTGAATGCGAAGATGTTGATTTAATAATTTCATGTGGAAGAAAAAGTATTATTCCATCTTTATTCTTAAAAAAAAATTCAAAGAAAAAAGTATTTAACATTCATATTCAAAACCCAAAGATAAAACTTGATAATTTTGATCTAGTTGTAGTGCCAGAGCACGATAATCTTGATGGAGATAATGTATTAAAAACAAAAGGAGCTATTCATTATTTAACAAGTGAAGAAATTGAAAAAGTCAAAGAATATTTGTTTAGTATTTCAAGCAAATTGAAGGATAAAAATATAATTTCTTTAATAATTGGTGGTCCTACCCAGTATTATGATTATTCAGATAGAAATATCCAAGAAATTTTTTCAAAAGTAAATTATTTAGTTAAAGAAAATAATCTTAATTTAGTAGTCATCCCTTCTATGAGAACGCCAAAGGGAACTATAGAACATGCAAAAATATATTTTGGAAACGATCATTTAGTATTAGATGGTGTTGATAAAAAGGCCTATTTAAGTGCGCTTGCAATATCAAAACATATAGTTATTACGTGCGATTCGAGCTCTATGATTTCAGAGGCAGCTTTAACAGGCAAGCCAATTTATATTGCCACTATTCCACCTAAAAAAAGCGATAAAAGATTTAAAAATTTTAGAAAATTATTTCAAGAAATGAAAATTGTTAGAGAATTAGGAGAAAAATTAGAAAATTGGAACTATGAAAAATTAGATGAAACGAATAGAGTAGCAAATATCATTAAAGATAAAATTCAATTATAATGGCATTTTTAAATTCAATATTAAAAAATTCTTCAAATCACAAAATTCCTTTTGAACATTGGGAATTAAATCAACCACTAACTGACGGCCAAGTTCAGGAAATTGTAAACGCTGATATAGCTAGTCCGATAGAACATAATTTAAACTATGATGGCACAAGAGCAATTGATGGAGGTGAAGGTAAGTTTAGAGAAGGTATATCAGACGGAGGCAAGGCATTAAAATTTAGATGTTTTGTGACAAAAGAAAATTCAAATCAATTCCCTAATCTTATTGAATTTATTAAAGAACTTCAAAATCCATCAACTTATAAAAAAATTTCTGAAATGATCAATAAAGATCTTTCAAATTCATATGTAAGAGTTGAAGTTATCTGTGATAGAAAAGGATTTTGGTTAAAACCACATTGCGATATTAAAGAGAAACTGATGTCATGTTTATTATTTGTAAATAAACATAATGAAAAAGAAGATTTAGGTACAGATTTTTATGATGAAAATCTAAAATTAGCAAAAACTGTTCCTTATAAGGATAATTATGGTTATTTCTTTTCAAGTGGCCCTAACACTTGGCACGGTATGGAAAAAAAAGAGATAGTAAAAGAGAGAAGATGTCTTCAAGTAAATTATGTTACATTTGAGACAGATTGGAAAGTCAATTAAAATTAATTATCTTGCAGAGATTTTACTCTTAACTTGGTTGTTTTTAATGATTTTATTGCTTCTAAGAATGAATAGGCTGTGGACATATTCGTACAATAAGGAATTTTGTTTGCAAGAGTTCCTCTTCTTAATGCTCTAGCATCACTAATCCTGTGTTCAGAATTTCCACCTCCAGTATTTATTACCAAAGATATTTTTTTAGAATTTAAAACATCTACTATATGTGGTCTACCACTACTCACTTTATTAATTTTTTTACATTTCATTCCATTTTGATTTAGAATCTCTGACGTTCCTTTGGTTGCAGAAAGTGTGAATCCAAGTTTTATTAATCTTTGTGCAACACCTATTATTTCTTGCTTGTGAGAGTCTTTTACTGATAAGAATGCCATCCCTTTAGTTGGCAATGAATTAGAAGCAGCAATTTGACTTTTTGCAACAGCCATTCCAAAATCATCATCAAAACCCATTACCTCACCAGTTGACTTCATCTCAGGCCCAAGTAATAAATCACTATCTGGAAATTTATTGAATGGAAATACTGCTTCCTTAACAGCAAATTTTTTATTGGTTTTATATTTTAATTTATATTTACTTAACTTTTCCCCAGACATTATTCTCGATGCAATCTTTGCAAGTGGAATACCATTTGCTTTTGAAACAAAAGGAACAGTTCTGCTTGCTCTAGGATTAACTTCAATGACAAAAATTTCATCTTTTTTAATTGCAAATTGAATATTTAAAAATCCTTTAACTTTTAAAGCCAGAGCTAATTTTCTTGTTTGTATTTTAAGTTCTCTTAAAAGATTTGCTTTTATTGATACTGGTGGCAAGCAGCAAGCAGAGTCCCCAGAATGAATTCCTGCCTCTTCGATGTGTTGCATTATGCCAGCAACATAAACATCTTTCCCGTCAGAAATTGCATCTACATCCACTTCCATTGCATTGTCGATAAATTTATCAATTAAGATTGGATTTTGTTCTGATGCTTTGAAGGCCTCATTAATAAATTGTTTTAATTGACTTTTGTCATGAACAATTTCCATTGCCCTACCTCCTAAAACATAAGAAGGTCGCACAACTACTGGTAATCCAATTTTTTCAGCAATATCAATAGCTTGATCGAATTTGTAGGCTATTCCACTTTCAGCTTGTTTTAATTTAAGCTTTATAAGCAACTCTCTAAATCTGTCTCTATCTTCTGCAAGATCAATCGATTTATATTGTGTCCCTAGAATAGGTAATTTATTTTCATCTAAAAATTTAGCTAATTTGATAGGGGTTTGGCCTCCAAATTGTGCAATAATTCCAATTAGATTTCCTTTTGATTTTTCTTTTAAAATTATATTCTCAACATACTCTTCAATTAAAGGCTCAAAATATAATCTATCGCTTGTATCATAATCTGTAGAAACTGTTTCCGGGTTACAATTTATCATTATTGTTTCAAAACCTGCTTCTTTTAAAGAAAAACTAGCCTGACAACAGCAATAATCAAACTCTATACCTTGGCCAATTCTATTTGGTCCCCCACCTAAAATTATTATTTTCTTTTTATTGCTTGGCTCAGCTTCACATTCTGTTTTAATAGAAAAATTTCTTTGATACGTAGAATACATATAAGGTGTAAAAGATTTAAATTCTGCAGCACAGGTATCAACTTTTTTAAAAACAGGCATAACTTTTAGCGCTTTTCTTCTTGATTTGACGATTGTTTCTTTTTGACCAGTCAATTGTGAGATCTTTTTGTCAGAAAAGCCTATTGATTTTATTCTATTAAATTCCCCAAAAGTTTTGGGCAATCCTTTTGAGATTAGTATTTTTTCTTCATCAACTATTTCCTTAATTTGATTTAAAAACCAAGGATCTACCTTTGATAATTTATATATAATATCTAAAGAAATTTTTTTTCTAAAAGCCTCAGCAATCAGAAGTAATTTGTTTGGAATATTGATTTTTAAATTTTTTAGGATTTCTTTTTTTGAATAGTTAAAAATATTATCTAATCCTGATAAACCAGTTTCAAGTGATACCAGGGCTTTTTGAAAAGATTCTTTGAAGTTTCTCCCAATTGCCATTGCTTCACCAACTGATCTCATGGATGTGCCTAAAATTGCTTTTGTGTCAGAAAATTTTTCAAACGTAAACCTTGGAATTTTTGTTACAACATAATCGATTGTTGGTTCAAAAGAAGCTGGTGTTACTTTAGTTATTTCATTTTGTAGTTCATCAAGAGTATAGCCAACTGCTAATTTTGCGGCCACTTTTGCTATTGGAAAGCCAGTTGCTTTAGAAGCTAATGCAGATGATCTTGAAACTCTAGGGTTCATTTCAATAATTACCATTCTTCCATTTTTTGGATTTATGGCGAATTGAACATTTGAACCTCCAGTTTCAACACCTATTTTTCTTAAGCAAGCAATAGATGCATTTCGCATTACTTGGTACTCTTTATCTGTTAATGTTAATGCAGGAGCTATTGTAACAGAGTCACCGGTATGAGTTCCCATTGGATCAACATTTTCTATTGAACAGATTATTATACAATTATCATTTCGATCTCTTACAACCTCCATCTCAAATTCTTTCCAGCCATCTAAACATTCTTCAACTAAAACCTGATTTTGGGGAGACTCGTTCATCCCTTCTTTTACAATTTTAAAAAAATCTTTTTTTGTTCTTGCAATCCCTCCACCTAATCCCCCCAAAGTAAATGAAGGTCTAATAATTGCAGGAAGACCAATTTTGTTTAAACATTTTTTTGCGCTTGAAAATTTATTAAGAACTTCTGATTTTGGTAAATCAATACCAATATCAGACATATTCTTTCTAAATTTTTTTCTATCTTCAGCATTTGCTATTGCCCTAGAGTTTGCTCCGATAAGTTCAATTTTATATTTTTTAAGCAAACCAATTTTCTCTGCGTTAATTGCAAGATTTAATGCTGTTTGACCGCCCATTGTAGGTAGAATAGCATCAGGCCTTTCTTTTTTGATGACTTCCTCTAGTACTTCCAAAGATATTGGTTCGATATAAGTTTTATCAGCAACTCCAGGATCAGTCATTATAGTTGCTGGATTTGAATTGATTAATATTACTTTATAACCTTCATCTTTTAATGCTTTGCATGCTTGCGTTCCTGAATAATCAAATTCACAAGCTTGACCAATAATAATTGGACCAGCTCCAATAACTAAAATTTTTTTAATGTCTTTTCTTTTTGGCATATTTTTTTATTTCTCTAATAAAGTTACTAAATAAATATTTACTATCTTGTGGTCCAGGATTAGCTTCAGGATGATACTGGACTGAGAAAACTGGTTTATTTTTTAATCTTATTCCCTCTATTGAATTATCGAACAATGATAGGTGAGTTATTTCTGTATTTTTTTTTAAGCTTTGTTTAATAACTTCAAATCCATGATTTTGACTTGTAATTTCAACTTTCTTTGTAATTAAATTTTTTACTGGATGATTTGCACCCCTGTGTCCTAATTTCATCTTTTTGGTTTTTGCATCTAAAGCTAAAGCTAATATTTGATGACCCAAACATATCCCAAATAATGGAATATTTTTTTTTATTAAATTTTTTACAACTTTAATTGCATACTTTCCTGTTGCAGCAGGATCCCCAGGACCATTTGACAAAAAAATTCCATGAGGTTTTAGATTAAGTATATTATTTGAATTTTCCTTGCATGAAACAACTTTAACTTCGCAATCAAAATTGGAAAAATACCTAAGTATATTTTTTTTAATTCCATAATCTATTGCAACAACTCTAAATTTTTTCTTTTTATTTTTTTCAAAACCCTTATTTTTTTTCCAAGTTTTATATCCTTTCCAAATATAAGTTTTATTTGTTGTGACCTCTTGAGCAAGATCCATTCCGTTTAAACCGGGCCATTTTATTGATTTATTTATAAGTTTATTAATATTAAATTTACCATTTTTATTGTTTGATATTGTTCCTTTTGGAGCCCCTTTATCTCTTATAAAATTTGTTAAACTTCTAGTATCTAAACCAGTTATGCCTACTATTTTATTTTTTTTAAGCCATTTATCTAAATTTTGAAGAGATCTATAATTAGAAGGACTTGTTATCTCTGAGTTAAAAATAACTCCTCTTGTCCATATTTTATCAGACTCTATGTCTTCTTTATTAGTCCCAACATTACCAATGTGTGGAAATGTAAAATTTATTATTTGTCCCGCATAAGATGGATCAGATATAATTTCTTGATAACCAGTTAATGAAGTATTAAAGCATACCTCTCCAGTTGCTTCTCCTCTATATCCTAGCCCGATACCCTTAAAAACTGATTTATTTTCTAGAACCAAAATAGCTGAGTTAAAATTTGATAGATGTGAAGATTTATTTTTTCGTTTTAAAGTCAATTACAACTCATGAGTTAAAGGTTAATACAATAAAACGTATTTATCCGCAACAGATCTATAATAATTTTTTAAAATTACAATTTTTTCTTTTGAACAATTCTATCTATGAAGTAAATTCTAGTATGACTCTTAGAGATAAAATAGATAACGATTACAAAAATGCTCTAAAATCTAAAGATAAAAATAAGATATCAACTTATAGGTTAATTTTATCAGGAGTTAAGGATTTAGATATTAACAACAGATCTGGACCAAATAAAAAAGAGACAGACGATCAGGATATTAAAAAGCTCTTAAAAAAAATGATCAAACAAAGATCCGAATCAATTGAAATATATAAAAAAAATAGTAGGTCAGATTTATTAGAAATTGAGCAAGGAGAGCTTGATGTTTTATCTGAATATTTGCCCAAGCAATTATCTGAGGTAGATACAAAAAAGATATGTGAAGAAATTATAAAAAGTTCTGGAGCATCTTCAATTAAGGATATGGGTAAAGTCATGAGCGAATTAAAAAAAAACCATTCTGATACAGTTGATTTCTCTAAGGCAGGTCAGATTATTAAAAGTTTACTTAATAGTTAATGAAGTATCCAAAAGAATATTTAGACGAAATTAAAACTAGACTAAAAGTTTCAACTGTAGTTTCTAAATCTGTTAAACTTAAAAAAAGAGGTAAGGAATTTATTGGTTTATCTCCTTTTAAAACTGAAAAAACTCCATCATTTACAGTAAATGATGAAAAAGAATTCTACCACTGTTTCAGTACAAGTGAGCATGGAAATATTTTTGACTTTGTAATGAAAACTCAAAATCTTAGATTTGGCGAAGCAGTCAAAATGCTCTCAAATCTTGCAGGGATGCAACCCTATACATTTTCAAAACAAGATGTGGAAAGAGAGAATAAATGGAAAATATATAAATCTATATATCAGAATTTTTCTGAATTTTATAAAAAAGAGTTATTTAAAAATAAAAAATCAGTTAAAGCAAAAAATTATCTTAAAGAAAGAGGACTGTCTGGGGTTGAGGTTAAAAATTTTAATCTTGGTTTTGTAACAGAGGATTTAGATTATTATGAAGTTCTAAAAAAGGATTTTGACGAAGAAACTATTAAAGACACAGGCCTATTTTATTTTGATGAGAAAAACAAAAAATTTGTATCAAGATTCAGAAACAGAATAATTTTTCCGATAAATAATATATCAGGAAATATTATAGGTTTTGGTGGAAGAATTATAGATGACAACAAAAATTTAGCTAAATATATTAATTCCCCTGAAACCCCCTTTTTTAAGAAAGGAGCAAATTTATATAATCTTGATAAAGCAAGAAAATTATCAAATAAATTAGAAGATGTGTATTTAGTTGAAGGATACATGGATGTTATTGGTTTATCAAAAAATGGAATAGAAAATACTGTAGCAAACTTAGGAACTGCTTTAACAAGCAAACAGATACAAATTTTAAACCAATTCTATAATCATATCATTATATGCTTTGATGGCGATCAAAGTGGTTATAAAGCTGCATTAAGAGCTGCAGAGAATATTATAGATGAATTAAAACCCGATAAAAAAGTTTCATTTTTTCTTTTAGAAGATAATTTAGATCCAGATAATTATGTAAATAAATTTGGTAAAGATAAATTCTTACAAATTTCAAATCAGAAATCCATACCTATACACAAATTTATATTTGAGCATTATATGGGTCAGACAAATGAAACCCCAAGCTCAAAAGCTATTTTTGAGAAAAAGCTTAGGGAAATTGCATCAAAAATTAAAGACAGCTATGTAAAAAAATATACTCTCGAATATTTTCTGCAAAAAATTTCGGAGTTAACACCAAATATCAACTCAAAATTTAGAAATAATTATAGAAAATTTCCTAAATCTCTTGCCAAAACTAAGAGTTATTATAATGAAACGAAATCTTTAAAGTCTTTTGAAATTAAAGAATTCTCATTTTTATATATTGTGCTTGCTAAACCAAAATTAGTTCGTGAAAATTTTCATCTTTTAGATAATGTAAAATTATATAGTGATGAAAATAAGCAATTATATAATGAAATTTTGAAACAATCAGATAATTTATTAAATTTAAATTTCCCAGAATTTAATATAGACAAAAGCCTTACAGATAGAGTTATGAATTATGCGTCTGTCAAACATATAATTTCGAAAAATTTAAGCGATGACGAAAAAATTTTAGAAATTTTTGAGGAAATCATTAAAGATCTTAAGAATTACGAGCTAGAGCAAAGAATATCTGAGTTAGAATCGAAGTTTTCCCAAGATTTGAGTGAGACTACATTTAATGAGATAAAAGAGTTAAAAAAGCTACAAAAAATCAATTAAAATATTAAAAAATCACATAGATTTTTTTGTAATAGACATTATATAGGTTTCGAACTTTTATTGTGGAAAGAATAATTACAAAATCATTTGCAAGATTAATGGGTCGAGGAATCCATAGGGGATTTATAACTCACGAAGAATTAAATAAGTCGCTTGGAAAAAGAAACTTATCTAGTGAAAATCTGGCTCAAGCTTTTATTCATATACTAAATGAAAGTATTGTTCTTGTTGAGAAAAAATCTGATTATAAAATACTGCGAAAAAAAGATGCGTCTTCTAAAGACGAAGGAAAAACACTGGAAAAAAGTGACGATCCTATAAGAATGTACCTTCGTGAGATGGGAGGAGTTGAATTATTGTCACGAGAGGGCGAAATAGCAATTGCAAAAAGAATAGAAGCTGGGAAAGATGTTATGTTAAATGCATTATCTCAAAGTCCGATAACAGCACAACAGTTTTTTGAATGGAACACCAAACTTAATAACGATGAAATTTTAGTTAGAGAAATTATTGATATTGATACAAATTATATGGATGACGATGACAATTCAAATAATTCAAAAACCAAAAAACAGGAAGATGATCAAAATCAAGAAGATAATAGTAGTGCTGATGATGATGAATTTAACCCTACTTTGGCTGCAATGGAAACGGAAATTAAGCCCAAAGTATTAGATACAGTTCATTTATTAACTAAAGAGTATAACAAATTAATTAAATATCAAAATGAAAAGCTTAATTGCTTATTAAATTCAATAAAATTTTCATCATCGAAAGAAACTAATTATAAGAAGATAGTTGATAATATTTTGGAAAAAATAAAATCATTGCAGCTTTCACCTTCAGTTTTAGAGGACCTTGTTCAAAAACATTATTCAGAAAATAAAAAGATAGTATCTTTAGAAGGAAATTTGTTAAGACTGGCAATAGACTCAAAAATATCCAGAGATGAATTTATCAAATTTTATATTGGTAATGAAATTAATCCTAACTTAAAAGAGTTTTTAGATACAAATGATACATGGAAAAAATTTTTCCAAAAAAATAAAAATGATTTTAAAAATATAAGGGAAAGGTTAGTCGAAATAAGTAACAAACTAGGAATATCAGTTACTGATTTTAAAAAACTAGTAAGCAGAGTTCAAAAGGGTGAAAAAGAATCTAGAATTGCAAAAAAAGAAATGGTTGAGGCTAATTTAAGATTAGTTATTTCCATTGCAAAAAAATACACAAATAGAGGTCTTCAATTTTTAGATTTAATTCAAGAGGGCAATATCGGTTTAATGAAAGCTGTAGATAAGTTTGAATATAGAAGGGGCTACAAATTTTCAACATATGCAACTTGGTGGATAAGACAAGCGATAACTAGGTCTATAGCAGACCAGGCCAGAACAATAAGAATTCCTGTACACATGATTGAAACAATAAATAAAATTGTAAGAACACAGAGATTAATTTTAAGTGAATTTGGTAGAGAAGCCACGCCAGAAGAACTTGCAAAAAAGTTAAGAATGCCATTAGAGAAGGTAAGAAAAGTTCTAAAAATTTCAAAAGAGCCAGTATCCCTTGAAAAACCAGTAGGTGATGAAGAAGATAGTAGTCTGGGAGATTTTATAGAGGACACAAAAGCTTTAGCTCCTTTAGAGCAAGCGATAAAATCTAATTTAAGTGAAGCAACAACTAAAATTTTATCTACTCTTACACCAAGAGAGGAAAGAGTTTTAAGAATGAGATTTGGAGTTGGAATGAACACAGATCATACTTTAGAGGAGGTGGGACTTCAATTTTCGGTTACAAGAGAGAGAATTAGACAAATAGAGGCCAAAGCTTTAAGAAAATTAAAACACCCAAGTAGATCCAAACAATTAAAAAGCTTTTTAGAAAGTTAGGGCCGTTAGCTCAATAGTAGAGTACTGCATTGACATTGCAGGGGTAGTTGGAGCGTAACCAACACGGCCCACCATTAGTAAATTATCTACAATTGATAAGTTAAAAAAAATGTTATATTCAAGTATTCAATTAAGGGCCTGTAGCTCAGTTGGTTAGAGCAGTACACTCATAATGTATTGGTCCCAGGTTCGAGTCCTGGCGGGCCCACCAAATCTAGCAAAACTAATATAAATAAATTATAATTTTTCAAAATTTAATTAAAAATTGTATTATCAATATTTATAAAATGAAGTTTAAAGTTAAAATTAATCCCAAGATATCTTACTATGTTTCAATACTAACCTCTTCTGTAATTCTTTTTTACTTTGCGTACAAGGGAGTTGTTGCATATCTAATTCACCGAGAGTTGTATGGCGGAGGATTAGATACATTAGTACTGTTGCGTGCGTCTATTTCAGGAATAATGCTTCTTTTAATACTTTTATTTAATCAGTTTATAAAAATACCTGATCTAAAAAGTCATCGTACAATTTTAAGAGGAGTCTTTATCGGGTGGACAAGTGTTTTTATAATACTTGTCATTATTAATTTGAGCTCAATTTACTTTATTTTATTATCTGGTTTAGTGTCCTTTTTTTCATTAATCACTTTATTCAGTCTAGAGGACCAAATAAAAGAAGAAAAAAATACCCTCACAGAAAAAGAAATTTACCTTCTTCAACAACTTGCAAAAAAAAAGTAGATCTATTTTGAAAAAAATAATATTTTTAATTCTATTTTTAATATGCCAAAATAAAGTTTCCTCTAAAGATATGATTTTGGATCAATTAAAAAACCCTAATATAACAAATCAATCTCAAAAATGGAATTTTATTACTGATCAAGTAATGGGAGGTGTATCAACAGGAAAATTTACAATTGAGGAAGTTGAAGGAGTTGTATGCTATAGAATGACTGGGGATGTATCCACTAAAAATAATGGTGGATTTATACAAATGAGAACAAAATTAAGTCCTGAAATTAACAGTAAAGACTATGAAGGATTATACGCAAAAGTTTATGGCAATGAAAAAAATTACAATCTTCATTTAAGAACTGGTTTAACATTAGCTCCTTGGCAGTATTATAGTTATACTTTTGCTTCAACAAAAAATTGGATTGAAATTAGAGCACCATTTGAACAATTTAAAAAATCTAATTTTTATCAACCCAAAAGTATATTGGGACAAAGTATAAAATCGGTTGGGTTAGTTGCGGGTTTTGATAATTTTAAATCAGATATTTGTTTAGGTGAAATTGGATTTTACTAATTATTTAATTAAAAACTCCTCTAGTGTTTTAAATAATGCGTTTATATCACCATCATTATTCTGAATTATAGAATTAAACTCCTCTTTTTGAGTTCTTGCTAAACTTAATCCTTCAACAATTAAATCTCTTATCAAGGGTCTATCTGGATTTTTTGTGTATATTCTCCAGTCAATTTTAACTTGAGGTCTTTTTGATGTTGCTTCTAATATACTATTAACAATTGTATATTTATCGTTAATTTTTTTTTGAGAAACAACATTTATTCTTGGATTTGTATAATCAACTAACCTGCTAGAAAAGCTTTTTAAAAAATAACTCCGAAATAATTTTTGATATTTAGATTTTTGATCTTCATCAATTGTTTTTCGATACTTTCCCAGTGTATACATTCCAATACCATTTATATCTACACTTCTTTCTGCAATTGAATTTAATTTTATTATTTTCGACTCCACTGGATCTTCGCTAGATAATATTGATGCAGCTTCATCAACAATACCATTAATGAGATCACTGGGACTTTTAGCATAAGTGATATTGTTTGAATTTAAGCAAATTACAAAAAAAATTAAAAATCTTAAAACATTCATTTTTAAAGATAAATTATTGACTATCTAACTCTTCCCAATCATCATCACTCAATGTATCAGTTGTCTTATCTATATTTCTAATTTTTCTATATCTATCTTGTAAATAGAGACTTCTAACTGAAGCATAAAGATCAACAGAACTTTTTTCAAGACTATCAAATGACTCTAGGTTTTTTGCTCTAAAATCTATTCCATCAAGTATTCTGGATATGTAATAGTCTGCTTCAGAAAAATATTGAGTATCATTTATTACTGTAACATTATACCATGCATCTCCTCCAATTAAATTAACAACAGATCCAATAGTGTCCCTAACTGTTGTTGGTCCTAGAACTGGTAATACAAAATAGCATCCTGGTCCCGCTCCCCAAACACCTAATGTTTGCCCATAGTCTTCGTTATCACCTTTTTTCAATCCATAGTAAGATGCTACGTCAAAAATTCCTGCAATTCCTAATGTTGAATTGATAACAAATCTTGCAGTGTTTATTCCTGCATCTTTAAATTGTCCTTGCAGAACATTATTTGGAACTGTTACGACACTACTTAAATTTGAAAGAGCATTGCTAGTTCCCGATCTGATTGGTTGAGGAAACATTCTATATCCTTTTGCAAGTGGCTTAAAAATAATTTTATCTATTACTTGATTAAATGCAAAAATTCCTCTGTTAACTTTTTCAAAACAATCATTAGCTTCCACATATCCATTATTTTTTCCATTAATTTCTATTTTTCCATCATCACCTGCAACTGCAAGACTATTAATTAATGAGAATATTATAATCAATAAAACTGAAAACAGCTTTTTCATAGATAGGTTATATTATATTAGATAGTAATATAAAGATAAAATGTTTTAATTTATGCAAAAAAATGTTGAAAAAATGTCATTAAATTACTCCCCGAATTTTTATTTAAAAAAAAGGAGTATTTCAAAAGTAAAATACTTAATATTTCATTACACAGGTATGAAATCAGAAAATGCAGCAATAAGAAAACTGACTGATAAAAATTCAAAAGTAAGTTGTCATTACTTTATAAAAAAGAATGGAGAAATTGTAAAAATGGTTCCAGACTTATATATAGCTTGGCATGCTGGTATATCTTCTTGGAAAAAAGACAAGTTTTTAAATTCAAAATCTATAGGAGTAGAAGTATCAAATCCTGGACACGAACATGGTTATAAACATTTTAATACAAAACAAGTTAAATCTATTATCAAATTATCTAAAACCTTAAAAAAACGATATAAAATAAAAAAAGAAAATATTTTAGGTCATTCAGATATTGCACCTTTGAGAAAAAAAGATCCAGGAGAGAAATTTCCTTGGAAGATATTACATAAAAAAAAATTGTGCCAGTGGCATAATATAAGCGAAAGAAATTGTAAGAAATTTAGGAAAATAAAGTTAGATAATAAAATTAATTTTTATAAATTATTATTTAAGTTTGGTTACAAATTTACAAAAAATTCATCTGACAAAATTAAAATATTAAAAAATTTTCAAAGGAGATTTAGGCCTGAATTAATTAGCAGTGTTATTGATAAAGAGTGTGATGCAATATTAAAATCGTTGATTTAGTTGAATTTATATAAGTTGAAATTTCCAAAAAATAGAATATTTCTATTTGTGCCAGATAAATGACTTGTCGCTTTAATTTATTAAAGAGGAAAGTCCGGGCTCTACAAAGACACAGTGCCAGTTAATTGCTGGCGGGGGCAACCCTAGGGACAGTGCCACAGAAAATAAACCGCCTTATCAAGGCAAGGGTGAAAAGGTGTGGTAAGAGCACACCGGCTATGTTGGTAACAACTAGCGCATGGAAAACCCCACTGGGAGCAAGACTGAGTAGAGATGACATTGTTAGAAATAACTAAAAGCAGTCTTTGGCTAGTCATCAGGGTTAGTTGCTTGAGCTTTAAAGTGATTTAAAGCCTAGATAAATGATAAGTTTAAATGACAGAACCCGGCTTATAGTTTATCTGGCATTTCATTAAAATTAATCCAAATAATTATTAAATATTTACATTAGAGTTCAATAATATTAGCTATTGACGCTAACAAATAAAACCCATAATATCCCATAAAAACCCAAATTTAGGATTATATGGTTTATGTTTTTATCAACTTACGAAAACAAATTGGACAAAAAGGGAAGGGTTTCGGTGCCTGCATCATATAGATCTTATTTATCAAATATTGGCTATAATGGTATAATTTGTTATCCATCTTTCAATAATCAGTGTATTGAGGCATGGCCACAAGATCGAATAGAAAAAATTTCAAACGCAATTGACTCTCTCAACCCTTTTGAAGAAAAAAAAGATTATTTTGCAACTTCTATATTATCTGAGAGTACACACTTACAATTTGACAGTGAAGGAAGAGTACAAATAACTCCAAAATTATTAAAACATGCAAAAATTAAGAATAGCATGTTATTTGTTGGTCAAGGTAAAACCTTTCAAATCTGGGAACCAACACTTTTTGAAAAATTTAGGGCAAACGCTAGAAAAAAATCAAATATTAATAGAGCAAGTCTTAAATGGGAAAAACAATTTAATAACTAAAAGGGGAGAAAATGACAATAAACTTTAAAACACCAGATATAAAAGAACTTAAACCAAGAATTCTAGTATTAGGAGTAGGTGGTGCTGGAGGAAATGCAATAAATGGAATGATTGATGCTGGTCTTCAGGGTGTAGAGTTTATTGCGGTTAATACAGATGCTCAAGATTTAAGATTAAGTAAGGCACAAACAAAAATACAAATGGGATTAAATTTAACTAAAGGGTTAGGAGCAGGCGCAAAACTAGATATAGGTCAAGCTGCTGCAGACGAGTCTTTAAATGAAATTGTAAATATATTGCAGGGTGCAAATATGGTTTTCATTACAGCCGGAATGGGTGGCGGGACTGGAACTGGATCAGCACACGTTATAGCTAGAGCTGCTAAAGAACTTAATATCTTAACAGTTGGAGTTATAACTCTACCTTTCTTATATGAGGGACCGTCAAGAATGAGAAAAGCTCAACAAGGGTTAGAAGAACTTAGAAAACATGTTGATACTATTATAGTTGTTCCAAATCAAAATTTATTCAAGATTGCAAGTGAACAAACAACATTTGAAGAATCTTTTGCTTTATCAAATGATGTTTTGCTTCATGGTGTTCAAAGTATAACTGATTTAATGGTTAGACCAGGTCTTATTAACTTAGATTTTGCTGATGTTGAGACTGTTATGAGTTCAATGGGCAAAGCTATGATGGGTACGGGCCAAGCTGAAGGAGAAGGAAGAGCAGTTAAAGCAGCTGAGTCTGCAATTAATAATCCACTAATTGATGATTATTCATTAAAAGGGGCAAAAGGACTTTTGGTAAACATAACTGGGGGCAAGGATTTAAAATTATTTGAAGTTGATGAGGCTGTAAACAAGGTAAGAGCAGAAGTAGATCCAGAAGCCGAATTAATTATTGGAGCCATTACCGATGAAAGTTTAGATGGGTTAATGAGAGTTTCTATAGTTGCCACAGCTTTAGATGGACAACAACCTGAACCAAAATCAGTTATAAATATGGTTCATAGGATACAAAATAGAAATCCAGGTTATTCGGAGTTTTCAAATTCTGGATCAACTCAATCATTTCAATTTACAAATAATACCAATTCAATAATTACTAACGGAGCTAATGCTCTTAAAATTGAGGAAGAAATAAAAAATGATGAATTGAGTTCCAAAAATATAGATAGTAACAATGAAAATGAAACATCAAGTAATTTAAAAAGTGAAACTATAGAGCAAACCGAATTACCTGAAGCCAGATTAGTAAATTCTGAAATTGATAATAATATAAAAGAACAAGTATCCGAAAATAACGGTTTGGAAAATTTTGAGTTGAATGAAGATGATACTCCAGAATTATTTAATTCTGATAATAATGAGGATTTGCCAACTTCTTCAGATGAGACTAGCTCAGAAGAAGAAGATTTAGAAATTCCTGCATTTTTGAGAAGACAAAAAAATTAATGGTCTTCAAAAAAATAAATGAATGCCACCATAAATCTGGAAAAACATTTTCCAGTATTACTAAACGAATTAGTTAGTATTATTTCCCCTCTTTATGGTGGCACATTTATTGATTGCACTTTTGGTGCGGGGGGCTATTCAAAAAAAATATTAGAAAATAATTTAAATAATGTTATAGCAATTGATAGGGATAATTCCGTTAATAATATTGCTAGTAAATTTCAAACAAAATACAAAAAGAGATTTAAATTTTATAACAAAAAATTTTCTGATATCGACCAAATTAAAAGACGCGATATTAAAGCAATCATATTTGATCTGGGGTATTCATTAAATCAGATTTCTGATTTAAATAGAGGCTTATCTTTCAAAAGCAAAGGCAAACTAGATATGAGGATGGGTTTAAATGATTTTTCATGTGACGAAGTGATTTCAAAATTGAGCCAGCAAAGTCTTTTTAAAATTTTTAAATATTTTGGTGATGAAAAATATGCAAAACCTATATCAAAAAAAATTGTACAATTAAGAGAAAATAAAAAAATTGAAACCGAAAATCTTGTAGAAATCATCGAGAGTATAAAAAAAAAGAGAACTGGAAAAAATAAATCAACTAAAGTTTTTCAAGCACTTAGAATTTTTGTAAATAAAGAAATCTCAGAGTTGATAAACGGATTAATCAACGCATATAATATTTTGCCAATTGGTGGAGTAATAGTAGTTGTTACTTTCCATTCCATTGAGGATAAAATAGTAAAATTTTTTTTTAAAGAATATTCAGAGTTAAAAAATACTTCACGGTATTTACCAAAAAGTATTTCATCTAAAAAATATTTTAATTTAACCAAAAAAAAACCTATACTACCCTCTTCTACTGAAATAAAAATTAATCCTCCCTCAAGATCAGCAAAACTTAGATATGCGTATAAATTAGATAATGGGTGCGATTTTAAAAAATTTGTAAATTATTTTAGTTATTTAAAAGAAATAGAAAATTTGAATTTTGATGCTTAAAAGAATACTTTTAACTATTCCAATTATATTTCTCATAGTTTCAACAACTTTAACGAAAAACTCTACAAAAAAACTTGACAAAAGTATCTTTGAGACTCGAGAGGATATCAGGGCTTTAAATGACATTTATGAGCTAGTTTTATTGGATTATAATTATCTTACATCACCAAATAAGCTAATGGAGTATTCCCAATTATATTTTGAAAAAGAATTGAAAAAAAAAGAAATTATAGACTTAAAAACTTTTACGTTTAAAAATGAATAATACTGAAGGAAATTTTAAATTTGAGAAAAATATATCAAATTTAAAAATATCATTTGAACGCATCTCGTTTATTTTCTTTATATTTTTTATAATTACAGCAATTTTTGCATCTAAAACAATATATTTAGGTTTTAAAAAAACTAACCAAATTCAAACTATAAAAGAAAAAGAAAAATTTAGAGCATCTATAATGGATAGAGATGGAAATATTATTGCTAAGACAGTAAGAGTGACAAATTTAGGAATTAATCCAAATCAAATAATAGACAAAGAAAAATTGCAAATTTCTTTAAGATTAATTTTTCCTGATAAGAATTTTGAAAAAGAAATAAATGGAAAAAAATTTTTCTATGTGAAAAGAAAAATATCTCCTGAAAAACTTGAAAAAATTAAATTATTGGGTGAAAAATCTTTTAAAGAGGAAGAAAATATTGCTCGTGTATATCCTAACGGTAATCTTTATAGTCATATATTGGGACAGATTGATACAGATAATAATGGTGTATCTGGTATAGAAAAATCTTTTGATTATGAATTAACAACTTCTAACAAAGCATTAAAGCTAACCTTAGATACCGAAATACAATATTTGACAAGACAGGAATTATTAAAATTTCAAAGCATATTTAATAGTTATGGAAGTACAGCTATTTTAATGAATATAAATAATGGAGAGATTCTTTCAATGGTCTCTCTTCCAGATTATGATTTAAATAAAAGAAAAAATATTTCTGATAAGAAATTTATAAATAGATCAACAAAAGGCGTATATGAACTTGGCTCTGTGTTTAAAACTTTTACCTTAGCTGCTGGATTTCAACAAAACGTTGTTAGGCAAGATACATTATTAGAAAATTTGCCAAAAAAAATAAAATGTGCTGGGAGATCAATTTCTGAATATGATATGGACATTCCATCCAGCCTTACAGCAGAAGAAATATTGATTAGATCAGGTAACATTGGTTCAATTAAAATTGCACAGAAAGTTGGATTAGAAAATTTTAGAAAGTTTTTAGAAGATTTAGATCTAATAAATAAAACACAATTTGATATCGAAGAAGTTGGAAATCCAATTCCATTTAAATGGGGCAAATGTAAACTCGCTACTTCTGCTTATGGTCATGGTATAACAACAACCCCACTTCAACTTGCAAAAGGTTATGCAATAATAGCAAATGGTGGATATAAAATAAAACCAACTTTAATTAAAAAAGAGCCAAATATAAAGAAAGGTGAACAAATAATAAGTACAGAAAATTCAAGTAAAATTAATAAGATATTAAGAAAAATTGTAACATCAGAGAAGGGCACTGCTAATCTGGCCAATATCGATGGTTATGAAATTGCAGGAAAAACAGGTACAGCCCAAAAGTCAATTAAGGGCAAATATTCAAAAAAAAAAGTAAATACTTTTGCATCAATTTTCCCAGTATCTAATCCTAAATTTGTATTAATTGTTTTATTGGATGAACCAAAATTAAGTAAAACATATGTTTATGAATATAATATTAATGGAAAAAAAACAAAAATAGTTGGAACACCTTTTAATACAGCTGGTTGGACTTCCGTTGAAGTTGCTAAAAATATAATTGAAAAAATTGGGCCTATTTTAGCCATAAAATATTAAGAAATTTCAAAATGAAGTTAAAAAATTTTTTCAAAAATTTAAAAAAAGAAATTAATTATAAAAGTTTCAATGGATTTGAATTTAACTCAAAAAAAATAAAAAAAAATTACATATTTTTTGCTATTAAAGGAAATAAAATTAATGGTAATGATTACATAAAAGAAGCAATAAAAAATGGAGCTAAAGTAATAGTATCAAATAAGTTTAAAACTGGAGTTAATAAAGATATAATTTATATTAAAGTAAGTGATCCTAGAATAGCTTTATCAAACTTTGCATCAAAATATTATTCTCAAAAACCAAAAAATATAATTGCTGTGACAGGGACAAACGGCAAATCATCTATAGCAAATTTTTACTATCAGATATTAAAACTTAATAAAAAAAAGGTAGCTTCAATTGGAACCCTGGGTGTCAAATCAGGTAACTTAAATCATAAACTTGATAATACTACAGTTGATTCAATCACAATAAATAGATTACTTTCAAATTTAAAGCGTAAAAAAATCGAAAACATAATATTAGAAGCCTCCAGTCATGGACTTCACCAAAAAAGATTACATGGTATAAAATTTAACACTTCTATATTTACAAACCTTAGCAGGGATCATTTAGATTATCACAAAAATTATAAAAATTATTTAAATTCAAAATTAATTTTATTTAACGAATTAACAGAAAAAAACGGTAATTTAGTATATGATGACGATATAAGACTTTCCCATATTTTTAAAAAAATTGCTAAAAGAAAGAAATTGAATTTATTCGGCATTGGAGAAAATAATAGTGATTTAAAAATTATTTCAATAAAGATTTTTAATAATAATCAGTATGTAAAATTTTCTTACCAAAATAAACAATATCAATTTAAAACCAGCTTAATTGGAAAAATACAAATTAAAAATTTGATGATGGCGGTTGCTGCAGCACTTAGAAGCAATTTGAAAATTGATGATATTATTAAAAATCTTGAATATATTAAACCAACAAATGGAAGAATGGAGTTAGTTGGAAAAGCTAAAAATAATTCTATTGTA
This sequence comes from uncultured Pelagibacteraceae bacterium, assembly GCA_902586225.1. Taxonomy (GTDB): domain Bacteria; phylum Pseudomonadota; class Alphaproteobacteria; order Pelagibacterales; family Pelagibacteraceae; genus Pelagibacter. Next base: position 1,092 of record CACIGO010000007.1, on the reverse strand, counting down.
ATTTTAGATTATGCTCATACTCCTGAAGCACTTGAAACTTGTATAAAAAATGTCAAAGAACATTTTGGTCTAAGAAAAATTAACATTGTACTGGGATGTGGCGGTGAAAGAGACAAAGAAAAAAGACCAATAATGGGCAAAATTGTAAACAGATTATGCAATTTTATTTATCTTACAGATGACAACCCTAGAAATGAGAGTCCAAAAAAAATAAGAAATAGTATTAAGAAGTCAATTCTGCCATCTAAAATGATTGAAATACCATCAAGAAAATTAGCTATAAGAAAAGCAATTTTAAATAGTAAGTCCGATGAAGTTCTGATTATTGCAGGGAAAGGACACGAAAGTACCCAAGAATATAATATTAAAAAAAAATTTTCAGATAAAGATAATATAAGAAAATCTATAATTTTTAAAAATAGATCTTTATCAAATAATTGGAAATTAAATATACTTAAAGAAATAATTAAAAATAAGAAATTAGATAAATTAAAAAATTTTAAAATAAGCACTAACTCAAAAGTATCGAGTAGAGGTAAAATTTTCTTCGGAATTAAGGGCAAATCTTTAAATGGTAGTGATTTTGCTGATGAGGCTATCAAAAATGGAGCAAAACTTGCCATAGTTCAAAATACTACAAATCTTAATCAAAAAAAAATTAACGTTAAAAATACTTTAGAATTACTAATTAAATTATCACATAAGGTAAGAGTTTCATCTAGCGCATCTCAAGTTGCTATAACAGGATCATCTGGAAAGACTTCACTTAAAGAACTATTAGGACAATGCTTACAAAAAAGTTATTCCACAACTTTTTCAAAAAATTCATTCAACAATAAATTTGGTTTACCTATTTCTCTAATAAATTTAAATAAGAATACAATGTATGGAATATTTGAAATTGGTATGGATAGAAAAGGAGAGATAGATTTTTTATCACAAATAATTAAACCAGACATTGGAATTATTACAAATATTACTTATGCACACGCTAAAAATTTTAAAACTTTATTTGATATTGCTAAAGCTAAATCAGAGATTATTTTCAATATAAGAAAAAATGGTACAATTGTATTAAATAAAGATGATAAA
>CACIGO010000006.1:0-37066 GCA_902586225.1 uncultured Pelagibacteraceae bacterium | reverse complement strand
GCCTTTTATTTAAATTTAAATGAAAGAAATGAAATAGATATTTTAAACTCAAATGGTATAAGTAATTTAAAGATAGTTTTTCTTTTAATGTTATTATCTGCTATTATAGGTATCTTTTTATTGTTATTTTATTATTCTTTCTCATCAAGTCTAAAAAGCAAATATTTAGATTTAAAAAATAGGTTTTCTGATTCTAATGAATATCTGGCTGTAGTTAAAGAAGATGGTCTATGGGTAAAAGAAAAAATAGATGATAGTGTTTACTTTATACATGCAGAAGGATTTAATAAAAACGGCTTAAAAACAATTACTATTTCAGAAATTGATAAATATTATAACAACAAAAATAATATTACTGCTGAAAAGGCAAATATAGTATCAAAAAATTGGTATTTAGAGAATGTATATCTTATAGATAGTAGTGGTAAAAAAATTATTATAAAAGTCTCGTATATAATTCTTCATTTAATGGTGAAATAATTTCAAAATTATTTTCTAATTTAAATTCTTTAAACATTTATGAACTCCATGCACTTTCTAATAATTACTCAAAAATTGGATATTCAAATACAGATATAAAAATACATTTAAATAGAATTTACAGTATGCCTATTTTTTATATTTTAATGACTATCCTAGGTTTTATAATAATCAATAAATTAAAAATCTATAAATCAAGATTTTTCATAATAACTTTTGGTATTTTTATTTCTGTAGTTGTATACTATCTTAACTATTTTTCGGGCGTATTGGGTAATAATGGAACATTGCCTATCTATCTTTCAGTTTGGACACCTCTATTAATACTATCTCTAATTTGTAATATCGGAATAATTAAAATTAATGAAAATTAAGTTATGAATTACATAATTAAACTAACTAAAATAATAATATTTATGACATTTTGTTTCCATGCGCTCTCTGATGAGATTCAAATACAGTCAACTGACATGGATATTAAAAATGATGGTAATTTGATTATTGCAAATAATGCTGAAATTACAGTTCCATTAGAGAAAATAGAAATTTTATCAAAAATAGCAAATTATGAAAAAACTACTAATTTATTAACATTCAAAAAGAATGTTATTTTTAATGATAAAAAAAATGAAATTATTATAGAGGGGAATCTAATCAAATATGAGAAAAATAAGGATTTAATTTATAGTGAGGGGAAAACAAAATTAAAAATTGAAAATGAATATAAGGTAAATTCAAATAATATTTATTATGACAGAACTACGAGCATTATTTATTCAAGTGAAGAAACATTAATTGAAGACAATGACAATAATTTCTACATCTTAAAAGACGGTTTTAAATTTGAAATTGCGAATGAAATTATAAAATCAAAAAAATCGATCATAATAGATAAAAACAATAACAAATATTTATTCGAAAATTTAATAGTAAATTTAAAAATAAACGAAATTGTTGGTAAAGAGCTGAAAGTTCAATTTGAAAAATCATATTTTGGAAATAAGGATAACGATCCTCAATTAAAAGGTAGAAGTTCTTATTCAAATGAGGCTGAATTAAAAGTCTATAAGGCAGTATTTAGTACTTGTAATATAGAAAATAAAAATTGTAGAGGTTGGGAATTAAACTCTGATGAATTTAAGCATGATAAAGTAAAAAAAATATTTGAATACAAAAATTCATGGTTAAAAATATTTGATTTTAAGGTCTTTTTTACACCTTATTTTAATCATCCTGATCCATCAGTTAAAAGAAAATCTGGTTTTCTAACTCCTTCATATTCTACATCAGAAAGTCTTGGTATTGCATTTAATATTCCATATTTTAAAGTTTTAAGTAAAGATAAAGATATTACTTTTAATCCAAGACTCTATGCTGATAAAAGTTTTTTGCTTCAAAACGAATATAGACAAGCATTAAAAAATTCAGAAGTTTTAAGTGATTTTAGCTTTCTAATAGGTGAAGCTGGAACAAAAGGACATTTTTTTTACAATCAAATTGGCAATATAAATGAAAATCTAAATTTTGAATTAAATTTACAAAGTGTTGAGGGTGATAACTACTTAAAAAACCATAAATTAATTGAGACATCTAATCTTATAAACGATGATAATTTACTAATTTCTAATCTAGATCTAAATTGGACATTTACTGATTCAAATTTAAATACATCTGTGAGAGTTTTTGAAGATCTATCAAGAAATCATAATGATAGATTTCAATATATTTTTCCAGATTTTAATTTTACAAAAAAAATTAAAATCCCTGAGAGTTATAATGGTAAATTTATGTTTAATTCATATGGCTATAATAAACATTACGATACAAATACATATGAGTCAGTTATTACAAATGATTTTTTGTTTTCATCAAATCAGTATGTAAATAACAAAGGTTTGGTTTCCAATTATAATATTTTTTTAAAAAATCCAAGCTCATACGCAAGTAACTCATCTAATTTTAAAGAGAATGGGAGTTACGATTTATATAGCACATTTAAATTAGACAGTAGCCTACCATTATCAAAACAAGTAGACAGACATACTCACTTTTTAAGACCAATAGTATCTTTAAGATATAGTCCAAATGGTAATAGTGATATTTCATCAAAAGATATTTTACTTAATTACGATAATGTTTTTAGTTTAAATAGAATTGGAGTTTCAGATCAAGTTGAAGGTGGCGACTCTTTGAGTATGGGTTTAGAATTTAAAAAAACAGATAAAGATGGTTCAGATATAATTGATTTTAAAATTGCAAATGTTTTAAAATCTAAAGAAAATATTAAACTTCCGTCTAAATCAAAGTTGAATAAAACAAGATCAGATTTATTTGGATCACTTGGGTATAATTTAAATAATAGTTTAAAAATAGGTTATGATTTTTCTTATGACAGAGATTTAGATCATTCTAATTTAAATGGAATAAATTTTGATTTTAATTTAAACAATATTTTCACAAATTTTTATTATTATTCCACTGATAATGATCTTGGTTTGAGTGAAACAATTTCAAATAGTACTATAATTAATATTAATGATGAAAATTCATTAGAATTTAATACCACTAAAGACTTAATTGATGACTTTACAGAATATTATAATTTAATGTATTCCTATATATCTGACTGTCTATCTATAGACTTAAACTATAATAAATCATTTTATAGAGATGGCAACTTAGAGCCAAATGAAAGCTTGTCATTTTTAGTCAAAATAATCCCATTTACAGAATTAGGTGTGCCTAACCTTCAAAAATTTTTAAATAAAAAATGAGAATTAGAAGCTTAGTACTATCAGTTTTAGTATTTTTATTCTTGTTACAAAACAATGTTTTAAAAGCAAGCATAAAAATAAAATATAAAATTGGTGATGACATTATTACAAATACCGACATAAATAACGAAAAGAATTATCTAATTTTTTTAAGACCAGATTTAAGAAATTTATCTAATGATGAAATTTTAAAAATCTCTCAGAATTCTCTAATAAGAGAAATAATAAAGAAAAAAGAGATTAAAAGAGTATTTAAGGATTTAAACAATAAGTTAATTATAAATGAAGTTAAAAAAAAACTTTTTGTATTTAAAAATGTAAGTGGTGAGGAAGAGTTTTTAAAATTGTTAGAAACTAGCAATCTCGATTATGAAAAAATAGTAGAAAAAATGAAATACGAAGCTTTTTGGAATGAGTTAGTATTTCAAAAATATAATCCAATGATTAAAATTGATAAAGAACAATTAAGAATAAATCTTAAGACAAAAATATCTCAAGATAAGAAATTTGAGTACAATATTTCTGAAATCTTATTTGAAATTGAAAAGAATGAAGATCTAAAAAGTAAATATGAAAAAATAACAAAATATATTAATTTAAATGATTTTAAAGCTGCTGCTTCTAGATTTAGTATTTCAAATAGTGCTAATAATGGAGGTGAAGTTGGATGGATTAAAGAAACTTTGTTATCAGAAAATTTAAATTCTATTTTAAAAAAAATAAATAAAAATGAGATTACTAAACCTATTAAATATCCTACTGGCTACTTAATATTACGTATAAATGATAAAAAAGAGTTAAAACAAAAAATTAATTTTGAAAAAGAGTTTAAGGAACTTGTTATGTATGAAAAAAATAAGCAATTAAATCAATTTTCATTATTACTTTTTAAAAAACTAAAACAAAATATACAAATAAATGAATACTAAATATGTTTTGATAATCCTTGGTGAACCATACAGTACCTTTTCTGAAATTATAGGAAAATATTTTAAAAGAAAAAAAAAATTAAAGAAAAAGGTAATTTTAGTTGGTTGTAAAAGTTTACTTAAAAAACAGTTGCATGATCTGAATTGTTTATTTGAATTAAACGAAATTAAATCTATAAAAAATGCAAAACAAAATGTTCTGAATATTATTGATGTTAAATTTAATTATAATAAAATTTATTCTAAAATATCTATAAAATCAAATAGCTATATAAGAAAATGTTTTGATATCAGCTTAAAAATATTGAAAAATAATACCGAATCTATTTTAATTAATGGCCCTATTACAAAAAAAACTTTTTTAAAAAAAAAATACTTAGGTATTACCGAATACCTTGCAAAAAAAACTAATACAAATCGAGAAGTTATGCTTATATATAATGAGAATTTATCGGTTTCGCCAATAACTACTCATATTCCAATTAAAAATGTGACCAAAAAAATTTCAAAAAAGATAATTGTTAAAAATACTTCAATGATAAATGACTTTTACAAAAGATATTTTAATAAAAAAATAAAAATTGCAATTTTAGGTCTTAATCCACATTGTGAAACAAATGATAAATTTAGCGAAGAAGATAAAATAATTATACCATCAATAAATTATCTTAATGATAAAGGCATAAATGTTGATGGGCCATTTCCTGCAGATAGTTTTTTTTTAAAAAAAAATATAAATAAATACGATGTAGTAATTGGCATGTATCATGATCAAGTTTTAACTCCTATAAAAACTTTGTTTAATTTTAATGCAATTAACATAACTATTGGACTTCCTTTTATTAGAATATCTCCAGATCATGGCCCTAACTCGAGTATGCTTGGAAAAAATATATCAGATCCATCTTCGTTTTTTTATGCAATGAATTTGATAAATAAAAAAATCAAATAATGAGACCAAAAAAAAGTTTGGGACAGAATTTCTTAGATGATTCAAATTTATTAAAAAAAATTGTTGATATTGGTAAAATCTCAAAAGAAGATACAATATTAGAGATTGGCCCAGGAACAGGAAATTTAACTAATGAATTAATAAAAAAAAAACCTAAAAACTTATTTGTCGTTGAAAAAGATAATAATTTATCAAAATTTTTGCTTAAAAGATTTGGTAATCAAATTAAAATTGTAAATAAAGATATATTGACATGCTATAAGAATTTTAATTATGAAAAACCTATTAAAGTTTTTGGTAATTTGCCTTATAATATTTCAACTAAAATTTTAACATCTTTTATAAAAATAGAAAATTTAAATAAAAAATTTAAAAAATTTATATTTATATTTCAAAAAGAAGTTGCAGATAGAATAATCGCAGAAGAAAATTCAAAAAACTATAGTAGACTATCTATATTAACTTCTTGGAAATTAAACAGTCAAAAAATTATAGATATAGACCCTAAATATTTTTCTCCAAAACCAAAGGTTTGGAGTTCTATAATCTTATTAGAGCCCAAAATTAGAATTGAAAATTTAAAAAAAACAAAAAACCTTGAACATGTAACTAATATTTTTTTTAATCAGAGAAGAAAAATGATTAGAAAACCAATGAAACAGCTTTTTTCAAATTATGAAGATGTAGCGGAAAATTTGAACCTAGATTTAGATTTAAGACCTCAGAATGTTTCAGTTGAAAAGTATTTGGAAATTTGTAGGATTTATGAGAATTAATTTAAAAGTCTTTTCACATGCTGAGAAATAAATTTCTTATCATATATAGTTTCGTTCTTATTTTTAATTATTTTCATGATTTTTCTATAGCACTGGTTTAATTTATCATTAATAACAACATAATCATATTCTTTCCATTTTAATAAATCTTTTTTGAATTCTTTCATTCTTTTTTTTACTGTCTTCATATTTTTCTTTTCTCTTTTTAAAAGCCTTTTTAATAATTCTCTTTTAGATGGTGGCAATATGAAGATTGTTAATACTTTGCATTTTATACTTTTATTTTTAATTTGTCTTGTGCCTTGCCAATCTATATCAAAGACAATATTTTTACCTTTATTAATTTTTTCATTTACTAATTTTTTTGATGATCCATAGTAATTATCAAAAACTTTAGCGTGTTCTAAGAATTCGCCCTTTTTAATAAGTTTTTTAAAATTGTTTTTTGATATAAAAAAATAGTCTTTTCCATTTTTCTCATTTGGTCTTGGCGATCTTGTTGTATGAGATACTGAAACTGAAAAGTTTCTATTTTTAGATATTTTTTTTACAAGTGTTGTTTTACCAGCACCTGATGGTGAAGAGAGTATAAAAATTCCACCTTTTTTAAAGCTGGACATTAAAATTAAATTTAATTTGCTTTATTCTCTATAAATTTTACAGCATCACCTACAGTTAGTATTTTTTCTGCATCACTATCTGAGATTTCTGACCCAAATTCTTCTTCGAAAGCCATAACTAATTCAACAGTGTCCAAACTATCTGCTCCTAAATCATCTATAAAACTAGACTCTTCAGTTACTTTTGACTCATCTATACCAAGGTGATCTGCAACAATTTTTTTAACTTTATTTGAAATATCTTCTGACATATCTTTCTTTGTTTATTAAATTCGTTAATAAGTATTTCTATAACTTTGTCAACTAAAATACATGCCCCCATTAACATGTATAGTTTCACCTGTAATATAATCTGATAATTCAGAAGATAAGAAAGCGACAACATTAGCCACATCATCTGGCTTACCAAATCTACCTAATGAAATTTTATCTTCCATTATTTTTTTATATTCTTCGCTAATTTTATCAGTCATTTCTGATTTGATAAAACCAGGTGAAACACAATTTATTTTTATATTTTTTCTTCCATATTCTAAAGCTAAACTTTTAGACATTCCGATTAAACCAGCTTTTGAAGCTGAATAATTTGCCTGACCAACATTTCCTGTATGACCAACAATTGAAGTTATATTAATAATTTTACCTTTTTTATTTTTTAACATTTTCTTGATGACATGCTTTGTGATCATAAAGCTGGATGTAAGATTGAGATTTAATACATTATTCCAATCTTCATCCTTCATTCTAATAGATAAATTGTCCAATGTTATGCCAGCATTATTAATTAATACATCAATTTTATTTTCTAATTGATCATTACATTCATCTATAAACTTTTCTATTAATTCGTGATTTGATATATCGAATTTTTTAGTAATTATATTTTCGTAATTCTTTTTAATATTATCTAACTTTGTTTGATTTGTTCCTGTGGCTAAAATTTTTGCATTGGATGCATGTAATTTATCTAATATTGCTCCTCCGATACCACCTGTAGATCCAGTTAAAATTATATTTGTATTTTTAAGATTAATCATTTATCAAATTTTGAACGTCTGTTAAATTATTTACATGATTTAGTTTTACATTTCTATCTATTCTTTTGACTAGTCCAGATAAAACTTTACCTGGGCCCATTTCGATAAAACTATTAATACCAAAACTGATCATATTATTTATACTTTCTCTCCATCTAACCGGGTTCTCAATTTGTTCAATTAAAAATTTTTTTATATCATTCGATTTACTTAAAGGATTGGCGGTAACATTAGAGATGATATTCACTATTGGATCTTTAAACTCAGTTTCATTTATTAGGCTTTTCATTTCATAAGTTGCATTTTTCATTAATGGACAATGAAAAGGAGCGCTGACTGGAAGATTTACAAATTTTATATTTTTTTTTTTTAATATTTCATTCAATAATTCTAGATCTTTTTTTTTTCCACTTAATACCATTTGGCCATTTGAATTATCATTAGCAATATAACACATGAATTTTTTATTGTTTTCATTTAAAATATTATTTACTTCATCAATAGTCTGTCCAAGTATTGCAACCATACCACCATCTCCATTTGGAAGAGCATTTTGCATTGCTAGTCCTCTATGTTTTAACAAATTAATAGTTTGTTCAAATGTTATAGTTTCAGCACAACAAAGTGCTGAGTATTCTCCTAATGAATGTCCTGCAAAATATTTTGCATCTTTAAGATTAAATTCTGTTTCTTTTTCTATAACTTTGAAGAATGAGTAGCTAACTAAAAAAATTGCTGGTTGAGTATTCTCAGTTTGATCTAATTCATTTTTAGGTCCATCAAAAATTATTTTACTTAATTTCTTACTTAAAAGATCGTCTGCATTCAAAAAATATTCCTTAACATAATTGAAATTTTCAAAAAGTTCTTTAGCCATGCCAATATTTTGAGATCCTTGACCAGGGAATAATACAGAAAACATAAAAAAGTTAATAAATTAAGTGTTTTTTTATATTGTAATTAAAAATTTATAATAGTATATCCTCATTTTTTCTATAAAATTATATGAACTTTTACGAGCATACATTAATAGCAAGACAAGATATTTCACCGAGTCAAATTAAACAAATACAAGAGAAATATACAAAAATTATCGAAAATAATGAAGGCAACATACTTAAATTTGAAAGTTGGGGTCTAATGCATCTTTCGTATCTTATAAAAAAAAATAAAAAGGGGAATTATCTACATTTCAAAATAAAAGGTAAAGGGAAAACAATTCAAGAATTAGAAAAAAGTGAAAAAATAGATAAAAATCTATTAAGATTTCTTACCGTAAAAGTTAAAAAGTTAGATTTAGAAACAGATTATTTTAAAAAAAGTGAAGATGAAACTAAAAAGTAAATTTCAAGTATGAAGAAAAAAAATTTAAAAAAAAAGAACTCACAAAACAATTTTTCTAAGTTAAGTGTTTTTCAAAACCAAAAATATAAATTTAAAAAAAAATGTCCTCTATCAGGCAAGGGTGCCCCAAAAATTGATTATAAAAATATAAAATTACTAAAAAGGTATATCTCTGAAAATGGAAAAATTTTACCTTCAAGAATTACCTCTGTAAGTCAAAAAAAACAGCGAGACTTATCTTTATCAATAAAAAGAGCAAGGAATTTAGCGCTTCTATAATGAAAGTAATACTTTTAGAAAATGTTAGAAAAATTGGCTCAATAGGAGAAATAATTGAAGTTAAAAGAGGATATGCCCGAAATTTTTTAATTGCAAAAAAGAAGGCTTTATTTGCTTCAAAAGAAAATATCAAAGAAGTTGAAAAAATTAAAAATGAACTGAGTAAAAAAGATCAGGAAAAAAAAAATTCAGCTAAAACAATTGACGAAAAATTAAAAAATAAAGAATTTACTATCAAAAAATTAAGTACAGAAAATCGAGAACTTTATGGTTCAGTTAAACCTACTGAAATATCTAAAATTATTAAACAATCTGAAGATTTAGAGATCAATCCTTCTTTAATACAACCCACCAAAGAAATTAAATCTTTAGGCACTTTTGATGTTATTCTTAATTTACACTCTGAGATTCAGTCTCAAATAAAGATAACTGTAGTAGCTCAAGAAGAAAATCAATAATTATACAATTTTTTCCCCAGTAATTATTATGATTTGTAATAGATTAATATAATAATTAATATTAATTATGTCACAAACATTTAATGTTATAAATAATAAGTCTGAGGAATTACCTAATAATATTGAAGCTGAACAATCTGTAATAGGATCTATACTCTTAAGTAATGAAATTTTTGACGATATTAATTTAATTATAACATCTAAAAATTTTTATGATCCAATTCACAAAAAGATCTATGAAGCTTTAGAAAAACTAATTTATGGAGGTTTATTAGCAAACCCCATTACATTAAAAAATTATTTTGAAAAAGAAAATGACGATTTAAACATACCTGAGTACCTAGTTAGGATAACTAAATTCTCTTCATCCTCTAGACAAGCAATTGAATATTCTAAGTTAATTTTTGATTTATATGTAAAAAGAGAGCTGATAAAAATTTCAAGTGAAGTAATCGATTTAGCCAAATTAAATGATTTAAATAATAACGGTCAAAAAATAATCGAAAATTATGAAAAATCTCTTTTTGATTTAGCTGAAAAAGGATCTTTTAATTCTTCATTATTAAAATTTGACGAAGCTATGAGACAAACTATAGAGATGGCCTCGAATGCTTATAAAAATGAGGAAGGTATTGTTGGTGTCCCAACAGGATTAAAAGATCTTGATGACAGATTAGGAGGGTTGCATAAATCAGATTTAATTATTATTGCGGGAAGACCCTCAATGGGAAAAACTGCTTTGGCAACTAATATAGCATTCAATGCTGCTAAAAATTTTCAAGATAAAGGAGACAAAACATCCGTTGCTTTTTTTTCACTTGAGATGTCTTCAGAGCAATTATCAACTAGAATTTTGGCTGAGCAATCTAGGATTAAATCTAATGACATAAGGAGAGGAAAAATAAGCGAAGAGCAATTTGATAAATTTATTGAGACTTCAAAAGATATATCTGAATTACCATTATATATTGATGAAACACCAGCGATATCAGTTGCTGCTTTAAGTAATAGAGCAAGAAGAATAAAGAGATTATACGGATTAGATTTAATTGTAATAGACTATATTCAATTAATGAGAGGAACAAATAATAGAGATGGAAGAGTTCAAGAAATTTCAGAAATTACACAGGGATTAAAAGCTTTAGCAAAGGAATTATCTGTTCCTGTTATAGCATTGTCACAATTATCTAGAGCAGTAGAGCAAAGAGACGAGAAAAAACCACTATTATCAGATTTGAGAGAGTCAGGCTCAATTGAACAAGACGCAGATGTGGTTATGTTTGTATATAGAGAAGCTTATTATCTTCAAGGAAAAGAGCCAAGACCAGCTACTGTTGAACATGCAGAGTGGCAAGCTAAAATGAATGAAGTCTCTCATTTAGCAGAAATCATCATAGGTAAGCAAAGACATGGGCCAACAGGCAATATTATGCTTGAATTTGAAGCTATGTTTACCAAATTTAAAGATATTCAAAATAATTAATTTAAAATATAAAAGCTGATAGTTAATGTTGGCTAAATTTTATCAAAATTTCGTTTTAAAAAAACCAAGCTTAATTTTAATTTTATTATTAATCTGCTTATTTTTCTTTGGATATTATTCCAAGAACTTTAGACTTGATGCTTCTTCTGAAACATTATTGATTGAGGGAGATCCAGATTTAAAATATCTCAACGAAATAAATGATAGATATGGTGCAAAAGAATTTTTAGTTCTTACCTACACACCAAAGAATAGCATGATAGACGAAAAATCTATTCAAAATCTAAAAAAACTTAAAAAAGAAATTCAAAAACTTAATTGGGTACATAATGTAATAACGTTATTAGACATACCTTTGCTATCTAGCTCTGATGATCCACTTATAGAAAGACTTCAAAACTATTCAACACTTACATCTCAAGGTATTGATAAAGAAAGAGGGTTTAATGAAATATTAAATAGTCCTGTTTTTAGAAATTTTGTTATCAGCGAAGATGGTAAAACGTCAGGTATTATAGTTTATTTAAAATCTAAAGATAAAATTAAAAAATTTAAAAACAAAGAAGATGAAGAAATATATAAAGATAATTTAAAAAAACAAAACCATAAAAATATCTTAGAGATAAGACAAGTTATTGAAAATTTTAGTTCAACTAGCAAGATTCATTTGGGTGGTATTCCAATGATTGCAGATGACATGATGACATTTATTAAAAATGATATAATTGTTTTTGGACTTGGAGTTTTTATCTTTATTGTTGCAACTCTATGGTATGTTTTTAGAAGATTGATATGGGTAATTGTTCCTATAAGTAGCTGTTTTTTTTCAGTAGTCATAATGATTGGTCTTTTAGGTCTCTTAGGATGGAAAGTTACAGTTATTTCATCAAATTTTATAGCTTTAATGTTGATATTAACTATGGCTATGAATATTCATATTAGCACAAGATATCTTCAGCTTTCAAAACAATTTCCAAGATTAAAGAAATTTCAAATTATTACTTTGACAACAAGTAAGATGTTCTGGCCTATTCTGTATACAGCCTTAACAACTATATTTGCTTTTTTATCTTTGATATTCAGTGAAATAAAACCAATAATTGACTTTGGATTCATGATGACTTTTGGTTTGATCATTTCCTTTCTTGTTACCTTTAGTTTGTTGCCAACATTAATTAATTTACTGAAGTTTAATAAGATCTCACTTAAAAAAGAACGGGGTTCTGTTATAACTAATTTTTTTGGTAAAATTTCAGTTTCAAATCAAAATACTATCTTTGGAACAACAATAATAATTATATTTCTAAGTATATTTGGTATTTCAAAGCTTGAGGTAGAAAATAGCTTTATAAATTATTTTGATAAAAATACAGAAATATACAAAGGAATGAAGCTAATTGATGAAAAATTGGGAGGCACAACACCTCTTGAAGTAATTTTGAAATTTCCAAAAAAGGATGAGAGTGATCAAAAATCAGATGAAGAAGAAGATGATTGGGGAGACGAAGATGAAAATGATGATAAATATTGGTTTACTAAAGATAAAATTAATAAAATAAAAAAGGTTCATAATTATTTAGATTCTTTAGAGCCTATTGGAAAAGTTCTTTCTTTTTCCTCAATTATTGACGTCGCAACTCAACTAAATAACAACAAAGAATTAGGCTCTCTAGAAATGGGTGTGTTGTATACAAAAATACCTGATAACATAAAAAGAGAGATTGTAGATCCCTATATTTCTATAAAAGATTCTGAAGCTAGAATAAGCTTAAGAATAAAAGATTCTTTAGATAATTTAAGAAGAAATGATTTATTGATTAAAATAAATTCTGATCTTGTAAATAAATTAGATTTAAAAAAAGATGAATTCAAGTTAGGAGGAGTTTTAATTCTTTTTAATAATTTATTACAAAGTTTATTTAAATCTCAAATTTTAACTCTTGGTTTTGTTATGCTTGGGATTTTTATAATGTTTATAATTCTTTTTAAAAACTTAAAATTAGCTTTAATAGGTGTTGTGCCAAATTTTATAGCAGCTTTTTTTATATTAGGTTTAATAGGACTATTGGGAATTCCACTAGATATGATGACAATAACAATTGCTGCAATAACAATAGGCATAGCTGTAGATAATAGCATTCACTATATTTACAGGTTTAAAGAGGAGTATGCGAAGTTAAGAAATTATAACAGTACTTTAAAATTATGTCACTCAACTGTAGGTAAAGCAATTTTAAATACATCTATTACAATAGTCTTTGGATTTTCAATTTTGGTAATGTCTAATTTTATACCTACAATTTACTTTGGAGTATTCACTGGAATTGCTATGTTGCTTGCAATGGTTTCGGTTTTAACACTTTTACCTTCTTTGTTGCTAAAAATTAAACCATTTAATTAATGATTGAAGCAATTCAGGATTTTTTAATACAAGTAACACTATTTGATTATATTTTTTTTGTATTAACAATTTATTTTTTAATTCAAGGATCTAGAAAAGGTTTTGTTTTAAGCTTATTGTCAGCTGCTAAATGGGTTTTGGCATATATTTTGACAATTTATTTATTTCCAAAAGTAAAGCCTTACTTTGATGGTATTTTAGATAGTGAATATGTTCTTGATATAATTGTAGGTGTAATATTATTCATCTTGATAATATTTCTTATTCTTTTATCAAACAAAGCAATAAGTAAAGTTATTACTTACACGGGATTGGGGTCTGTAGATAAAGTTTTTGGCTTTTTCTTTGGAATCGCTAAGAGCTATGTTTTAATTGTTTGTTTATTCACAGCTATAGACGTTGTCTACGATAGCAAAAAATGGCCATTAAATTTAAAAGATTCGTTAACATTTCCTTGGGTTGAAAAAGGCAGTATCTATCTTATAAAGGTATTTCCAAATCAAAAAGAATATGAAGATGCTAAAGAAAAAGTTCAAGATATATGATCCAAAATTAAAAGAAGAATGTGCTGTATTTGGTATAAGTAATACACCAGAGGCATCGACATTAACTGCTTTAGGGCTTCATGCGTTACAACATAGAGGTCAAGAAGGTTGTGGAATTGTATCATTTGATGGTGAAAAATATCATTCTGAAAAAAGATTTGGTCTAGTCGGTGACAATTTTAATGACGAAAAAGTCTTAAAAAATTTACCAGGAAATTATGCGATAGGTCATAATAGATATTCTACAACTGGAGGAACTGCTTTAAGAAATGTGCAACCATTCTTTGCTGATACTAATTCAGGTGGAATTGGTGTAGCGCATAATGGTAACCTAACAAACGCCATAACACTTAGAAATAAAATGGTTGAGGAAGGCTCAATTTTTTACACAACATCAGATACTGAAACCATAGTAAAACTAATAGCAAAATCAAAAAGACCAAAGACAATTGATAAAGTTATTGATGCTCTATTTCAAATTCAAGGTGGATATGCATTAGTTATGATGACACAAAATATTCTTATTGGGGTAAGAGATCCTTATGGAATTAGACCTCTGGTTATTGGAAAATTAAAAAACTCTTATGTTTTTGCATCTGAGACATGTGCCTTTGATATTATCGGAGCAAAATATGTTAGAGAAGTTGAAAATGGTGAAATTGTTTATGTAGAGAATGATGAATTAAAAAGTATTAAGCCGTTTCCTCAAAAAAAAGTGAGACCATGTGTATTTGAATATATTTATTTCTCAAGACCAGATAGTATTTTAAATGGCAAAACGGCCTATGAATATCGAAAAAGATTTGGAGCTGAATTAGCAAAAGAGGATAATTTAGATGCTGACTTAGTTGTGCCTGTACCAGATTCAGGAAATGCTGCTGCATTAGGTTATGCAGAGGAGAAAAAGATAAATTTTGATTTAGGTTTAATAAGAAATCATTATGTTGGCCGAACTTTTATCGAGCCATCACAGCAGATTAGAAGTTTAGGTGTTAAGTTAAAATTAAATGCAAATGTTTCAGTTATAAAAAACAAAAAAATCATTTTGGTTGATGACTCTTTAGTTAGAGGAACTACTTCATCAAAAATTGTAAAAATGTTGTATGATAATGGTGCTAAAGAGATACATGTTCGAATAGCGAGTCCAGAAATAAAATACCCAGATTTTTATGGAGTTGATACACCTACAAAAAAAGAACTATTGGCAGCAAATAAATCAGTAGATGAAATAAAAGAATTTATAAAAGCAAAATCACTTAAATTTTTAACTTTAAATGGTTTGTATAGAGGAATGGGTTTTGATAAGAGAAATGATGCGTATCCTCAATTAACTGATCATCATTTTACTGGTGATTATCCAGTAAAAATAATTGATGAACTTGGAGAAGATAAAGTTACACAATTATCATTATTAAGCACTGGGTCGAGTAACTAATGAAAAAAGTAAATTTTACTGAAATGAAAAATGGTTCAAGAGAAGATTATGAATTATTAGAAAAGTATGAAAAGAATTTTGAACGTAAAACTGCAGATAGATTACTTAAGTATCTTGCAAGTCAAACTACAACTCTTGAAGGTTATCAAATAACTAGATTAGAACATTCATTGCAGGCAGCAACAAGAGCATACAAGAACGGTGAAAGTGAAGAGATGGTTGTAGCAACTTTACTTCATGACATAGGGGATGACTTGGCGCCTATGAATCATTCTCAATATGCAGCGTCAATTATCAGACCATATGTTTCAGAAAAAACATATTGGATAATTCTTCATCATGGACTTTTTCAAACTTATTATAGTGCTCATCATTTAGGTGGGGATAGAAACGCAAGGGATAAATTCAGGAACCACAAGTACTATCAAGATACAGTTGATTTTTGTGAAAAATATGACCAATCTTCTTTTGATCCTAATTACAAATCTATGTCTCTAAAAGAGTTTGAACCAATGGTGAAAAAGATATTTGATAGAAAACCTTTTTATCATCACTAATTTTAAAAGAAAACATGTCTAATAAACTTAATGAAGAGAAAAGTCCGTATTTAAAACAACATAAAGATAATCCAGTAAATTGGTTTGCTTGGAATAAAGAAAGTTTAGAACAGGCAAAAAAAGAAAAAAAACCAATATTTCTTAGTGTTGGATATGCGAGCTGTCATTGGTGTCATGTGATGGCTCATGAAAGTTTTGAAGATGATCAAACTGCTAAAATAATGAATGAAAAATTTATAAATATTAAAGTTGATAGAGAAGAAAGACCTGATTTAGATTATGTTTTTCAAAGAAGTTTATCTATTTTAACAGGAACACAGGGAGGTTGGCCCTTATCGATGTTTCTTGATGAAAATGGAGTTCCTTTTACTGGTGGAACTTATTTTCCTCCAAAAGAAATGCATGGAAGACCAGATTTTCAAAAAGTTCTCAATAATGTTTCTGACGTATATAATAAGAATAGACAAAAAATTCTTGATCAAGCTCCTCAAATGCAGGAAATATTTGGTAAAATTAATCAAAGATCAGCAGTATTAAATCAACCGTTAGAACCGTTTTTAGAAAAAATTATACAACACCTTGATAAAGATAATGGAAGTTTCAAAGGGGCACCTAAGTTTCCCCAATTTTATTTATTTGACGCAATGTTTTATTTTTATTTAAAAACAGGAAAAGAAGAATACTTTAAACCTGTTGAAACTTTACTTTACAATATTTCTTCAAAAGGAATGTATGATCATCTAGCTGGAGGTATAGCAAGATACACAGTTGATGAAAATTGGATCATCCCTCACTTCGAAAAAATGCTTTATGATAATATTCAATATATAGGATTGTTAAATAAGTTCTTTCAAAAAACTAATAATCCTTATTATAAAGAAAAATTAGAACAAACTATAAATTTTATTAATTCAGAATTTAAAAATAATTTTGATCTTTATGGGTCTGCATATGATGCTGATAGCGATGGTGTTGAAGGAAAATATTATGTATGGAATTATGCAGAACTAAAAAATACTCTGGGTCCTAAATTTAATTTATTTGCAAAAAAATATAATTTAACTGAAGATGGAAATTTTGAAGGTAATAATATTTTAATAGAAACTCATAATAAACTTTCTGATGATGAGATTAAAGAAATCTCAAACACAGAAAAAACGTTATTAGATCAAAGAAATAAACGTACTAAACCTTTATTTGATGATAAATCTCAAACTGATCAAAATTGTTTTTTATTAGAAACACTTCTTCTTTCATCGCTAGTAACTGATAATGAAGAACTAAAACAAAATACTTTTGTTAGTATAAAGATATTGGAAAAATATTTGTCAGAAAAAATTTTCCATTGCTATCAAGACACAGAGATTGACGCTTTTTTGGAAGATTACGTATACTATTCTAGTCTTTTGATAACTATTTATGAATTAGATGGTGAAGTTAAATACATCGAAAAAGCAAAAGATATTTTAATAAAAACCTGGGAATACTTCTTTGATAAAAAATCAGGCTTAATGCAGAAAAATAAAATATTAGACAATGATCTATTTGTACAACCAGTAGATCTAAATGATAATAATATACCAAATGGGAATAGCGTATATTTAAGCTTATGTAATAAAATATATATAATAACTAGCGATAAAATATGGTTTGAAAAAATTGGTATTTTAAAGAAAAGTTTCCACCAAGTTTTAAACTCAAACTTTGCACAAATGTTTAGTTTTGTTAAATCATTGGATATTTGTAATGAAAGTATATCTTTTGCAATTCATGGAAAGCAAAATTTAGATCCTGATATAAAAAAGTATTTACAAAAAAAATTTTTTACAAGGGCTACATTTAAATATCTAGATAATGAGGAAAAAGATGCAAAAATTGTTATATGTAAAAATCAAACTTGCTCTAACAAATTAAGTAATATAAAGGAAATCGAAGATTATCTAAAAAGAAACAATATAAGCTAATGATAGAAACAAAGGAACAAATAATAGAACATTTTAAGTCAGGCTCAAAGGATAAATCTAATTTAAAGATTGGAGTTGAGCATGAAAAATTTATTTTTGATAAAAAAACAAATACGAGAATTGATTATTCCAAAATCAAAAAAATGTTTGAAAATTTATATGAGTTTGGCTGGAAACCTATTTTTGAGGAAAAAAATCCAATAGCGTTAACTAAGAATGGTAAAAGTATTACTTTAGAGCCTGGTAATCAAATAGAGCTATCTGGAGCAAAATTAAATAATATTCATGAAGCTTGTGCTGAATCTCATGAATATTTATTTGAGTTAAATCAGGTAATTGAAAAATTAGATTTTAAAATAGTAAGCGCTGGATATGATCCTATATCTAAACTTGAGGATATACCTAATAATCCAAAAAAAAGGTATGAGGTTATGACCAAAGATATGCCTGTTGGAGGAAAACTAAGTTTGGATATGATGTATAAAACTGCAGGTACGCAATTAAATTTAGATTATATCTCAGAAGAAGATTTTAAAAAAAAATTTAAGTTGGCAAATAATTTAGTTCCAATATCTATCGGACTTTTTGCAAATTCCTCTATAGTTGAAAAAAATGATAGTGGATACTTATCTTACAGATCTAAAGTTTGGCAAGAAACATCTAGAGGTGGATTGCCTGAGTTTTTTTTAAAAGATGTAAATTTTGAAAAATATGCAGATTATATTATGAATTATCCAATCTTATTTTTACAAAGTGAAGGTAATTATATATCTGGAAAAAAATATTTATTTAAAAACTTTATGAATGGAGAAATTAAAGAAATTGGAAATAAAATTCCTAGTACTAATGATCTTGATACACATTTAGGAACAATATTTACAGAGAACAGATTAAAAAAATATATCGAATTAAGATCAATGGATGCGTGCGGATGGGAGTGTTTATGTGCTGGACCTGCCCTCTTTACAGGATTACTTTACGGAAATCTGGAAGAAGCTTTAGATTTAATTAAAAATTGGCAAACTAATGAAGTGCTTTCAGCTTATAAAAATGCCCCTAAAAATGGCTTAAAAACTAATTTGATGGGCAAGGATATTTCGTATTGGGCAGAGAGATTATTAGACATATCAAAATCAGGATTAAAAAAGAGAGACTTTTTAAATAGAAAAAAATTAAGTGAAGCTAAGTTTTTAGATCACTTAGAAAAAATTGTAAAAAATAAAAAAACAAATGCAGATAATATAATAAGTAAGTATTCAAATTCCAAAAATTTGAATGATTTATATGACCAATAAAATTGTTGCTATACAAGGTGATAATTTAAAAAAAATAAATATCAAAACAGATACTACTATTTTTTTAGCTCATGAAGCTCAAAACAAGGGTTATAAATTATTTTATTATTATCCAGAAAATTTATCAAATATAAGAGGAAAAACTGTAAGTGAAGGATATTTTATTAAAATTGATTATTCAAAAAAGAAATTTTATAAAATTATAAAAAAATCAAAATTAGACTTATCCTTTGCAAAATATATTTTAATCAGACAGGATCCACCTTTTAATTTGGAATATATTTCTACAACATTAATGTTAGATAGAATCAAAAATAAGACAAAAATTATTAATGATCCTACTTCAGTAAGAAATATTTCAGAAAAATTTTATTCTTTAAATTTTAAAAATTATATGGCGGATACAATATTTACTAAAGATTTGATTGAAATTAAAAAATTTTTCAAAAAACATAAAAAGATAATAATTAAACCTATTCATAGCTATGGTGGCAATGATATAAATCTTATTTCAGGAAAGCTTAATTTGCTTAAAGTAAAACAAATATTGAAAAAACACGGTCACATTATGTGTCAAAAATTTTTAAATAAAATTAAGTTTGGAGATAAAAGAGTTTTTATTATAAATGGTAAGGTTTGCGGAGCCATATCTAGAGTTCCAAAATCAGGGTCAATATTGAGCAATATGAGCAAGGGCGCAAAACCTAAAATCGCATTTTTAAGTAATAAAGAATTGAAAGTTTCAAATCTTATTGCAAAAAAAATTAAAAAAGATGGAATTTACTTTGCGGGAATAGACTTTATTGATGGAAAATTAAATGGAGACATAAATGTAACATCACCAACAGGTATAAAAACATACTTTGATTTATCTCAGATAAACTTGGCTAAGACTTTTTGGAAAGGTTTATAGTTGAAAAACTTATCAAATCAGCAAAAAGGATCATCTCTTGCATTTATAGCTGTGATGTTCATCACGCCAGATTCACTTTTTATAAGATTATCTTCGATAGATACTTGGGGATTATTGTTTTATAGAGGCGCGATACCATTTGTAGCTGTATTAATTGGACTTCTTATATTTTATAAAAAAAACTTTATTAAAGCATTTTTGAATGTTGGTTATGCTGGTATTTTTTATATTATAAGTTTTTCGATTTGTAACATCACATTTATAATTTCAATCCAAAATACAAATGTAGCAAATACGCTAATAATGATTGCAATGGCACCCATGCTTTCGGCAATCCTTGGTGCAATATTTTTAAAAGAGGTTCCCGATAAGAAGACTTGGATAGCTATAGCTATTACTTTAGTAGCTGTAATATATATATTTTACGACTCTCTAGAGATGGGTAACTTATTTGGCGATCTTATGGGTATAACAACAGCTTTTGGACTCGCCACCAACGCGGTAATAATCAGGTCGGCAAAAGACAGAGATTTGCTACCTTCAGCAGTTGTCGGTAAGCTTACAGTAGCTCTATTCGCTCTCTTTTTTATTGAAAGTTATGAGTTAGTTGAAAAAGACCTGATTTATATACCTTTAATGTGTATTTTGTGTGTAGCAATTCCATTCGTTTTGGTGACGATCGCTCCAAGATTTATACCTGCCGAGGAAGTTAATCTATTTTTTCTTCTTGAGACCATATTAGGACCCATTTGGGTATGGTTAGTTATCAAAGAGCAGCCAAGTATAGAGACAATAGTTGGTGGACTAGTAATTATATTCACTATAGCTGTTCACTCATATCTAAAATTAAAATCTTCTTCTAAATAAAATTATTTTTCTTTTTGTCACAAATTTGTCTTGATTTAAAATTAGATCGCCCATAAACACCGCTAATTTTATGAACAAAATTATAAAAAACTCTTGGGCTCTTTTTATGGGTATGGCATTTATAATGCTCGCTCATGGTTTTCAAGGTACTCTTTTAGGTGTTAGAGCAGTTAAAGAAAATTTTGGTCTATCCTCGACAGGTTTTTTATTTTCTGGATATTTTGTTGGATATTTTGTTGGAGCAAAAATTATACAATCATTAATTCATAGAGTTGGGCATATTAGAGTATTCGCAGCTTTTGCTTCTGTTACTTCAATTGTGGTCTTATTACACTCTATTTTTGTAAATCCTATTTCATGGTTTGTGCTTAGAATGATTTCTGGATTTAGTATGGTTTGTCTTTATACGATTGCTGAAAGCTGGTTAAACGATCGATCTACAAATAAGAATAGAGGCAGTGTTTTATCTATCTATATGATCGTTATGTATGCCTCTATGGCAATTGGAATGTTTTTCATAAACTTTAGTAAACCAGAAAACTTTCAACCTTTTATACTGATATCTTTATTTATGTCTTTGTCGCTTGTTCCAATATTATTAACAAAAAGAAAAGCTCCAAACTTTAAAAAAATAGTAGGTATGAAGCTAAAAGAAGTTTATAAATCATCACCGTTTGGTGTTGTAAGTTCGTTTTTAATTGGAATATCGCATTCAGCTGTTTTCTCATTGATTGCGGTTTATGCTACATCTATGAATTTTAGTATTTTAGAAGTTTCAATAGTAACATTTTTATTTGCCATATCTGGAGCTATATCTCAATGGCCAATTGGAAAATTATCAGATGTTTTAGATAGAAGAATTGTAATTATATATACAACATTTGGAGCAGCTTTATTTTGTTTTTTAGCGATTATTTCTTCGGGCCAAATGTATATGCCTGCAGGTTTAGCTACATCAAAATTATTTTTTTATATTTGCATAATGTGTTTTTCTTTTTGTAGTCTACCAATGTTTGCATTAATTTTTGCACATACAAATGATTTTATACCAAAAGAAAAATTTGTAGCAGCAGGAGCAGGATTACAATTTGTTTTTGGTCTTGGTGCAATTTGTGGCCCTTTTATGTGCTCATTATTTATGGAATTTTTAGGAGAAAATGGTTTTTTTATTTTTTTAATTATATTTCATTCATTTATTGGTTTATTTGGAATATATAGAATGCAAATTAGAGAATCTGGAGATAACCCAGATTCACAATTTGCACCTATGCCTCAAACGATTACTCCAGCTGGTATAGAACTTAATCCTTCAACTGAACCAATAGATGAACCAAACAATTTGAACGAATTTAAGAAAATTTAGTGTAAGTTCAAAATTATGAAAACAGCGTTAATATTCGGCTCAACTGGATTAATTGGTGGAATATTACTTAAATTGTTAGCAAGTGATCAAAAATATAAAAAAATTAAGGTTTTTGTAAGATCTTCTACTTCAAAATTTGATCCCAAAATAGAAGTTGTTGTGACAGATTTTACAAAATTAGAAAATATTAAGTCAGAAATAAGAGGTGATGATTGTTTTTTTTGTATTGGAACTACAAGGAAAAAAACACCCAACAAACAAGATTATATAAACACTGAGTATAATTTACCTGTAACAATTGGAAAAATTTGTAGCGATAATAATGTACAAAATTTTACTTATATTTCTTCATTAGGTGCCAGTTCAAAAAAAACTAATTTGTATTTAAAAAATAAAGGTATGGCTGAAGAAGAATTGAGAAAATTAAACTTTAAAAAATTTATTGTAATTAGACCTTCATTTTTAATTGGAAAAAGAATAGAGGAAAGATTGGGAGAAAAAATAGGTATTTTCGCTATGAGATGTATATCGCCAATTTTAGTTGGAGATTTAAAAAAATATAAATCGATAAATGCAGAAATTGTTGCCAAATCCATGATAAATATATCAAACAGTGAAATACAAAGTGGAGTATTTGAACCACCACAATTATTACAAATTGGAGGAGAATAATTTTTTTTATTAATTAAAAATAAGATAAAAAAAGTTATTTTAAGTGCTATACTATATTAAAAGGAGGTATCTATGGCTAAATTTTTTTTAATGGGAAATTTTACTGAGAAAGCATTTGCAGGTTTTTTAAAAGATCCTGGATCAGATAGATCTGAAGTTGCTAGAAAGTGTTCTGAAAGTGTTGGTGCTGAAATGAAGTCTTACACATATTTAAGAGGACCCTATGACTTTATAGTTGAAACCCATGGTACATTTGAGCAAATGGCTGCTATAAAATTGGCTACAGAGGGAAGTGGTGCACTAAAAAATATTGCTATTTGTGAGGAAACACCAATGAATGAAATTGCAAATCATGCAACAAAAGTATCAAGTGACTATAAAGTGCCTGGACAATAATATAACTGGTAGCTTCATAATTAATGAAGCTACCAATTTAAAATCGAAGTTGTCAAAATATCTCATTCAAATAAAATAATATTGATCTATTAATAAAGTTATGAACAAAAGAAAATTTATAAAATTATCTATATTTGGATCATTATTATACAGTATTTTTCCATACAAAATTTCATTAGCTGAAACCAAAAAAATAATTAATCAAAATTTAACAGAAGCCCAAAAAAAAATAATGTTTGAGGAAGCAACCGAACGACCATTCTCAAGCCCTCTTAATTACGAGAAAAGAGAAGGTTTTTATCACTGTGCAAATTGTGGAGCTAAACTATTTAAGTCTAGCTCAAAATTTGATAGTGGAACTGGTTGGCCATCATTTACAGAAGCGCTTCCTGGAGCTTTTAAAACTAAGGTTGATTACAGCTTTGGCATGAAAAGAATTGAATACCATTGTGCAAAATGCGGTGCTCATCACGGACATGTCTTTGAAGACGGTCCTGGATCGACTGGAAAGAGATATTGTAATAACGGCTTATGTTTAATATTTAAGCCATCATCATAAAACGGAGGAATAATGAAGATATTGAGTATATTGAAAGGGGTTGAATTAGTTATAGCAGATTTAGAAGTAAATTTGGGAGAACAGGTGAGAAGTGCACCCACGTTATGTGCAAGATACAATGGTAAAATTATACCTTTAAACACTGCTCAAGATGGTCGACCCATTCTTATGAGAGAAGAAAACGCTTTAGAAAACTAATTTTGTATTTAATTGCGTCAACTTAATTAAGTTTATTTACAAGGAAATATTATAAAAAATAACTATGACATTTGAATTACCAAAACTAAATTATTCTAATGAGGCTTTGTCTCCAATAATGTCACAAGAAACATTAGAATTACATCATGGAAAACATCACCAAACCTACATAACAAATCTTAATAATTTTATAAAAGATACAGACATGGCTGAAATGTCATTGGAAGATATAATTATAAAAAGTTCAAAAGATAACTCAAAAGCTGGAATATTTAATAATGCAAGCCAGCATTGGAACCATAATCTTTTTTGGAAATGCATGAAACCAAAAGGTGGTGGGAGTATTCCATCAAAACTTGAGAAAAAAATTGTTGAAGATTTTGGAAGTGTTGAAAAATTTAAAGATCAATTTAAACAAGCAGGTATAACTCAATTTGGATCAGGTTGGTGTTGGTTATCTTTAAATAATGATAAATTAGTTGTAACAAAAACAGCTAATGCAGCAAATCCATTAATAGAAAATATGAAACCAATACTTGGTTGTGATGTTTGGGAACATTCATATTATATTGATTATAGAAACAGAAGACCTGAATATTTAGACAAATTTGTTGAAAGTCTTATTGATTGGGAATTTGTTGAATCTCTTTTAGGTTAGTTTAAAATAAAAAAATGAACAAAGATAATGCCAGTAAACTCTGGAAAATTATTCAAGAGGCAGGCGACTATTTAAATGGTCAATTACCTGATCACCCAAATCATCCAAAAGGAAGAAATCCATACGCTCATGTAGCAATATGTGTAAAAAATAAATTTAATGCTAGTTACAAAGATATCGAAGACGATAAATTTAATGAAGTATTAAATTTTATCGAAGATATTAAAAACAATCCAAACTAATTAATAAAATTAATCTAAAAATTGTTTATACGCTAGATAAGCTAGAACTAATACAGCTACAACTTCCATATTTCTCCTCTTAATTTAAGCTGCCAGTCGCAAATAATATTATTATTACTAATACTGCTACAGCTTCCATTAAATTCTTTTATAATTTGAAAGAAGTAATTTCAAGTATATTTAATTGAAAATAGTATTCAAAAACTCATCCACTTCACTGTCTTTAGTATTCCAAGCAGTGACTAATCTAACTGTTTTGCCAGTCAATTCATCTTTACTCATCATATACTCTTCTGAATTAAGATGTTCGACCATTTTTTTCGGGAGTTTCACAAAAACTTCGTTTGCTTCTGTCGGATATTCTAGTTTCACTTGATTGCTAGAAACTAAACCATCGCTTAATTTTTTTGCCATTAGATTTGCGTGTCTTGCGTTTTTTAACCAAACATCATTTGTGATATATCCATCTAATTGTGCTGAAACAAAACGCATTTTAGACAATAGATGACCAGATCTTTTTAACAAGAATGGTAAATTCCCAACTAATTCCTTGTTAAATATTATTATTGCTTCAGCTGCTATACATCCGTTCTTTGTTGCTCCAAAAGATAATATGTCAATTCCTGATTTCCAAGTCATTTCTGCGGGAGTAACATCTAGTGAAACAAGCGCATTAGCGAACCTAGCGCCATCCATATGTACTTTTAATTTTTTTTTATGAGCAATTTCAGAAATATTTCTAATTTGATCTAAAGTATAAACTTCACCAGTTTCTGTTGCTTGAGTTATGCTAACAATAGATGGTTGAGTGTGATGCACAATTCCAAACCCTCCAATATTATCATTTAGCTCATCAACTGTTATTTTGCCGTCTTTACCATTCAATGGAACAAGTTTTGCTCCACCTGTATAAAATTCAGGGGCTCCACACTCATCCACATTAATATGAGAAAATTTATGGCAATAAATATTTCCAAATGATGGAGATATAGCAGAAAGTGCTAAAGCATTTGATGCTGTTCCTGATGCAGTGGGGTAAACAATTACATCCTTTTCAAAAATTTTAGAAAATTTTTCTTGTAACACACCTGAAATTTCATCGTTGCCATAAGGAGGAGCAATACCATCATTTGCTTTGATAATTGCTTCCAAAACTTCTGGACAAGCTCCTGTCACGTTATCTGAAGCAAATTTTACTCTTTTTCGTTTTGTATTAATTTTTGCGTTCATTTTATTGTTTTGGAAAATAATCTTTTAAAGTTCCTTCTCTATAAACATCGGCTGTACAACAATGAAGGCCTCCACCAAAAGCATATGCATCTCTTAATTCTACAGGGATAACTTCCATACCTAGTTTATCTAACTGTTCAGCTTGATATTTTTCACTTTTTTCAACACATACAGTTTTAGGATCAAGTACTAAAACATTCATTGATAGCCAGACTGAAGAGTAACAAAGTGGTGGTGGAGTGTTATGAGCAGGTTGTGCTGCATCAATAATTTCCCATCCATTATCTTCAAATAATTTTCTTTGTTCTTTCGGAAGTCTTCTTTGTGGATTATTAATAATCAAACCCTCTTTAATTGGGGTAAAGGTTGCATCAATATGAATTGGATAAGGATCGCCCGGGAAATTTACAGCATGAACTCTATGATCCTTAAAATGTCTTTTTATCCAATCAATTCCTTTTAGGTTAGTTGTAAAACCATGTTGAACAACCAAATCTTTTCCAAATCTTAAAATATCTGCGGCATCAAATAATGGCTCTTCCTCAGTTGTGACAAAGTATTTATTTTCTGTCCATTCAAGTCTTTTAGTTACACCAATTTTATCTGATAAATAGTCTTTTCTATAATCTGCATCTGTTAATCTAGGCTTTGGTGCTGACTCATGTCTCATATTTGGATCTTTATTATAATAGTCTTTTAATAATGGTCTGTAACATAGGTACTCAAACCATCTGCACCTATAGCTCATTGTAGCTTCTAATATTTCATTTCCCACAGTTAATAAAACATCTCTAGGTGGCATGCACCCAAACATAGTTTCGGCTTTCCAGTCAGGAGTTGATGTTGGTTGATTAAAATCTAAAGGTGTTGGTCTATCAACTTTTATACCCCTTTTTTCAAGCAAATTTGAGAAGTTATCTAATAGTTCATTAGCTTTATCGACAGTGTCTTTAGTTCTTGGACCATAAGTTCCTCGCATATCAGAGTCTTCTGGAACTTTAGCATCTAAAGCAGGTTCAGGTGCTGGAATACAAGTACCATCTGCTCTTCCAACAATTACATGTTTTAATGGATCCCATTCATTCCAACTATTAACAATCTTATTATTTTGAACCATGTAAAATTAATTTAATCCAATAAATCTTCTATTAGATTGCATTATCATACTATAATAAAATATAGCTAAAAAAATAAAGAAGCCACCAATAATTGTGTTAGTTGAAGGAATTTCATTTATTCCGAGCCAAGGAAGCCAAACCCAAAATATTCCTCCTATAACTTCGGTCAAAGACAATAAAGTCAAATCAGCTGCAGGAATATGTTTAGATCCAATTGAATAAAGAATTAAACCCATGCACACAAGTGTTCCATGAGTGGCAAATAATGCTTCATTTTTATTTGAAGATAAGAAATTTGCATCGTTATTTAAAAGCATAACTGTTGAAAATAAAAAACAAAATAATCCTGCTATAGCAACCGTTGTAAACTTGGGAGTTTGTTTTCTCCATCTCAGACTTACTGAAAAAATTGAAAAACCTAGTGCTGATACTAATCCAAATATTAGACCCATTAAAGAATTTTCTCCGGTATTATCGTAGGCCATTACAATTATACCAAATGCTGCAACTAAAATTGATATCCAAACTGTGATTGATATTTTTTCTTTCAAAAAAAGAAAACCAAGTAGTGCAGTTATAAAGGGCATTGCAGCTAAACATAATAGAGTTACTGCAGCTGTCGTATTAGTAATTGACCAAATAAAAGTTATCATTGCTGTTCCTAAACCGACACCACCTATAATTCCAGATATCCCAATTTTTAAATAATTTTTATAAAATGAAATTCCTTCTTCCAGAAATAAGTAAACATTCAGCAATAAAAAAATAACAATGCCTCTTGCAAACAAGTATTGCCAAGGGACAGTTTCGGGTTGATCTATATGTCTTACAACATATGGTCCAAATGACCAAAGTATGCCTGCAAATAAAACAATTGGAATAGCTATTTTAGGATTTTTTAAATCAGGCATAAATTAATTTATTTTTTATAAATTTTTAGTGATATTATTAAATAAATATGGATTTAGATATAATAAAAATTGCATCCGACACGACTAATAATAAAATATTGAAAGATTACACTCATAGATCGAAATATAAAAATAAAACTTGTGGCGATATAATTGAAATGAGAGTTAATATTAAGAAAAACATAATACAAGATATTGGGTATCAGACAAAATCCTGTGTTTACTGTCAAGCTTCTGCAAGCCTAATATCTCATAAACTTATCAAAAAAAGTAAAACTAAAGTGAATTACTTATTAAAAAATCTTATCGATTATTTTGAAAATGAAATTAAAACTTTGCCAAAAAATCTAAACAAATTTAATAAATTGTTTAATAAAAAAAATATATCTAGAAAAAACTGTGTATTAATGCCATTAATTGCACTTAAGAAACTCAACATTGATGAATAATTTGGATATTAAAAAACCTGTTATAGCTGCAATATTTTCTACTTTGACAATTGGAGTTTTGTCATTGCTTACTTATAAAACACCTTATGGATTATTTTTGATTGCTTCCTTTGGTTCTACAATGGTTTTACTTTATGGGTATCCAGAAAGTCCTTTTGCAAAACCTAAAAATATATTTTTTGGTCATTTTTTAACTGCACTTGTTGGTGTGATATTTGTGAATTTCGTTCCACTTCCGATATATTTTATTATACCTGTCGCTGTTGGAATAGGTGTCGGATTAATGATCATTCTTAATGTAACCCACCCTCCTGCAGGAGGGAATCCTATAATTGTGATCATGGGATCTGTATCTTTTGAATATTTAATATCCCCAGTTATAAGTGGATCAATTATTGTGATAGTTTTCGGCATAATCTTGAATAAATTTATTGCTAAAAGGAATTACCCAAAATAAACACAATTTGTTTGCTAGTCCTATTTAACTTGTGCTAGTCTTTTCAAATAATAATTAATAATTCAGCTTTAAGAAGCTAGTAATAGGAGTAAAAATGAAAGTACTTTGTGTATTGTATGATGATCCAAAAGGAGGAATGCCTAAATCTTATCCTCTGTCGGATTTACCAAAATTGGAGAAATATCCAGATGGAATGACATTGCCATCGCCTAAAGGAAGAGATTTTACACCAGGCCAATTACTTGGTTGTGTTTCAGGTGAACTTGGTTTGAGAAAGTTTTTAGAGAGTAATGGACACGAGTTGGTTGTTACTAACAGTAAAGATGGAGATGGATGTGAAGCGGATAAACATATTGTTGATGCTGACATTGTTATCTCTCAACCATTTTTCCCTTATTATTTAACTAAAGAAAGAATTGCTAAAGCTAAAAACCTTAAGATGGCAATTACAGCAGGAATAGGTTCTGATCACGTTGATTTACAAGCAGCAATGGATAATAAAATTGATGTTGTTGAAGTAACTTTCTGTAATTCTAGATCAGTTGCTGAACACATAGTCATGATGATTGTTTCAATGGTTAGAGATTATCACAATCAACATAGAATAGTTAATGAAGGTGGATGGAATATTGCAGATGCTGTTCAGAGAAGTTATGACGTTGAAGGAATGCATATAGGAACTGTTGCTGCTGGAAGAATAGGATTAGATGCACTTAGAAAAATGAAACCATTTGATGTTCATTTGCACTATTTTGACAGACATAAATTACCTGACAGTGTTGAAAAAGAACTAAACTTAACTTTTCATGAATCTGTGGAGTCTATGGTAAAAGTATGCGATGTTGTTACAATTAATTGCCCACTTCATCCTGAAACTGAAAATTTGTTTGATGATGAAATGATAAGTAAAATGAAAAAAGGGGCGTACATAGTTAATACTGCAAGAGGTAAAATTTGTAATCGAGATGCAATAGCTAAAGCCCTTAAAAGTGGACAGCTAAGTGGTTACGCAGGTGATGTATGGTTTCCACAGCCCGCTCCAAATGATCATGTATGGAGAACAATGCCAAATCATGGAATGACACCGCACACTTCTGGTACATCTTTATCTGCTCAAGCAAGATATGCAGATGGTGTTAGAGAAATATTAGAATGTTTCTTTGAAGGAAAAGAAATTAGAAATCAATATTTGATCGTAAAAGATGGCCAATTAGCAGGAATGGGTGCGCACTCTTACAGTAAAGGGTCTGCAACTAGTGGATCAGAAGAGGCTGCTAAATATCAAAAAAAATAAAATAGATTTATTAAAGGTATGCTACTTAAATAAGTAGCTACCTTTAATACCATAGATTTAAACCCTCATTATTATATATTTTGTATATGAGGTTATTTTATTACTTTTTTTTGTTATTTCTTATCTCGACACCATTCTCTCATTCAAAAGATAAAGCGTATTTTGCAGGAGGTTGCTTCTGGTGCATGGAAGAGTCTTTCGAAATGTTGGAAGGTGTAGAAGAAGTTATATCTGGTTACTCTGGAGGGATCACTGCAAATCCAACATATAGGGAAGTCACTTATGGAGATACTGGTCATTTTGAGGTTGTTGAAATAATTTATGACAAAGAGAAAATATCCTATAAAGAACTCTTAAAAAACTTCTGGCTTAATATTGATCCATTTGATGCTTATGGCCAGTTTTGTGATAAAGGATACAGCTACAGATCTGTAGCATTTTATGAAAACGATTATCAGAAAGATTTAATTGATAAAGATATAAAAAGATTAGAAAAGAAATTTAAAAAGAAGGTAGTCACATATGTTAAAGAATTTGAGATTTTTTACAAAGCAGAGGATAAACATCAAGATTACTATCAAGTATATTTAGAAAATTATTTAAAATATAAGAAAGCATGCAAAAGAGAGAGAATACTTGATATTATTTGGGGATCATAATTAATGTCTGTAACAAGCAAATTTGTAGCTTTAAAAAACTATATCCCTACAGGTTTACCAAAAGAAACTGACTTTGAAATAAAAACTAAGGAGATATCTTTAGATAGTAAGAACAATATATTGGTTTTAAATTTATGGATTTCAGTTGATCCTTATATGAGGGCAAGGATGACTGAAAGAAAAAACTATAAACCGCCTTTTACTATTGGTGAAGAGATGGAAGGTTATGCTTTAGGTATAGTTAAAGAGTCTAAAGACAAAAATTTTAAAGAAGGAGATATTGTTTTTAGTAATTTCGGAATGAGAGATTACTTTGTTTGTAATTCCAATGATCTAAAAAAAATTGAGCCAATGAATATTCCGATACAAACATATCTGGGTCCACTTGGAATGACAGGTCATACAGCTTATATAGGACTTTTTAAACATGGTGAATTAAAACCAGGTCAAACAATCCTTGTTTCTTCAGCTGGAGGTAGTGTTGGATCTACTGTTTGTCAAATTGCAAAAAATATGGGTTGTAAAGTAATTGCAAGTACAGGATCAGATGAAAAAGTTAAATGGCTGAAAAATGATTTAAAAATTGATCATGCGTTTAACTATAAAAAAATTGAAAATCTTGTTTTGCATCTTAAAGAAGTTTGTCCTGAAGGATTTGATTTATATTTTGATAATGTAGGTGGCGATTTCTTAGAGTCAGCTATTTTTCAAATGAAGAACTTTGGAAGAATTGTAATTTGTGGAAGGATATCCCAAATGAATGCAACTAATCCTGGCTCTGGTTTAAAAAATATGGCTCATGTTCTTGTAAAAAGACTAACTATTAAAGGTTTTATAATTTTTGATCATGAAAATGATCGAGAACAGTTTGAAACTGATATGGCTAAATGGCTATTAGAAGATAAAATTAAATTTAAAGAAACTGTTTACGAGGGTATAGAAAATACACCAAAATCATTCATTGATTTATTAGAAGGTAAAAACATAGGAAAAATGCTTGTAAAAATTTAATTAGAATTTTTATGAAATTTTTAAAGAAATTTTATAGACCCTTTTTATTAACCTATATTTTTTTGAGTATAGCTATCAGTTTTTATCCATCATTTGATTTTTACTCACTAAAAGGACAAATTCTTATAATTGCTGTATCTTTTTTTAATGGGATGATGGGAGTTTACGTAAAAAAATTATAATACGTAGGGCTCGGGTCTTGCAGAGCTATTTAATACTCTTTCGACTGCGAAAACACTAATATCTATAGTTTGATAACTGCCTGTAGTTATTAATTCAGTTAGAGCTCTACCAATTCCTGGTGCTTGCATTAATCCTCTGCCAGTAAATCCTGAGGCCATGTAAACATTTTCATATTTTGGATGTTTTCCAACTACAGCATTATTATCTAATTTGTTACAATCATAATATCCAGCCCATCCACCTGTTAATTTGAGTTCTTCAAATGCTGGTATTCTTTTTGCAAGAGCAGGCCAAACTAATTCTTCAAAATCATTCCATGCAGGTTCGAGATCTTCTGCATCAAAAACTGACATTGGAGAACCTGCTAAATATTCTTTTCCTTCTGGTCGCCAATATACTCCTGTTGTTAGATCTCCGGATAATGGCATCTCTGGAATATGTTTAGGACATTTAACTCTAAAGACTGTATGTTTTTGAGGTACTACAGGAATATCTTCAAGTAGTTCCTTAGTCCAACACCCAGCTGCGGAAATAATTGTCTTTGCATTAATTTCAGAAAGGCTCTTAACCTCTCCCTTAATAAATTCTGCCCCAAGATCAATTGCTTTATGCTTTAAAGCGCTATGAAATAAAAATGGATCAATCCATCCCTCGCTCTTGTTATCAGTAAATGTTGCAGTTTCAATTCCTTCCTCATTAATGTAAGGAAAATAGTTTTTCAATTCAGAACCTTTAATATTTTTTGTACCCGCTTCACATTCTTTATGATTTTCTAAAGCTCTGTATTGCTCTTCTGCATGATCTGGTCCAAACATTAGAAGGTATCCATTGGGCACCATGCTAGCTGTTGGATTTGGATTTTTTTCAGTTTTCAATAATTCTGGTATTTGAAATATAAATTCCCTTGCAAATTTTCCTAAAAGAATATTTTCTTTTTGAAAAAACTGTCGTCTAAATCCACCAAGTGACAATGGGAATGACGCAGTTTTATAAGTTGGATCCCTTTCAATGACTTTTACTTTTCTGCCTTCTTTGGACATAAAGTATGCAGTTGCAGCTCCAATTATACCACCACCTACTATTACAACATCATCCATATTAGTTTATCAAAAAAATGTTTATATTTAAAAGCAATGCAAAACTACACCATAACAAATATGGAATCATCAAGTACATGCTTAATTGACTTATATTCTTATATTTAAATACCAATAAAACAATAAATATAATTAACACAACAAGATTTAAAATTGCTAAAGAAATATTATGAAAACCAAAGAAAACAACACTCCAAGTTGTATTAAAAAAAAGATGAATGAAATATAAAAATACAATATTTAAATTTTTTGTGTTTTTATGCCACGCATTCCATATGGCTATTGTCATAAATAAATAAAGTAATGTCCATACTGGCCCAAATATCCAATCTGGTGGATTGTATTGAGGTTTAGATAAATTTGAATACCAAGGTTCTTTAAAATTTATAGTAACCAAACCTCCAATAAATGAAGCTGAAAACGTAGTAATTGCAAAGAGAATAAAAGATAAAATTTTATTTTTTAGCATTTAAGTACTATACAGCAGTTAAATATGAATAAAAAAGTAATTTGGATCACCGGCGGAAGTACAGGAATTGGCAAAGCACTTGCGTTAAAATTTGCTAATAATGGATGGACAGTTGCTATTTCTGCAAGAAGAGAAAATTTATTAAAAGAAATCGAAGATAAGCATCAAAATATTAAATCTTTTCCACTTGATGTAAATGATAAGGAAAAGTGTAAGTCTGTTTTTGAAAATATAAAAAAGGAACTTGGTGACATTGAAATTTGTTTTTTTTCTACGGGTACTTGGGATCCAAAAAAAGAAAAAGAAATTGATGTAGAGCAAATTGAAAATGTATTTAAAGTAAATTTTTTTGGAACATTAAATTGTATAAAAGCAGTTGAAACTCATTTTCGAGAAAGAGGAAAAGGTATTATTACCATTGTATCTTCGATTGCAGGATACAAAGGCTTACCTAACTCAAGTGGCTATGGACCATCCAAAGCTGCTTTAAGTAATCTTGCCGAAAGTTTATATTTTGATTTTGGAAGATATGGCGTGAGGGTTTGTTTAGTTTCTCCAGGTTTTATCAAAACACCAATGACTGATAAGAATGATTTTAAGATGCCTTTTCTAAAAACTCCAGAATTCTCGGCAGACAAAATTTATGATGGGCTTATTAATGGTTCTAATTTTGAAATACACTACCCAAAAGAATTAACTTTGATCCTTAAATTTTTAAAAATAATACCTGATCGATTATATTTTTATTTAATACGGAAATTAACTAAATTACAAAAAAAATAAAATTAATCTTTAACAAACATCACAGTCAACTCTGCAACTTTAATTCCAAATTTTGTCATCTTAGCTCTGTTGATAGCTACTCTTTCGTCTTGCATAAATATCCAATCATCAAAAGTAATTTTGATATTTTTTCCTTTCACAGGAACTAACAAAACATACTCAAATTTAAATGCTGGGCCATATGAATACCCCCTAGCCTTACCAACTACATCGCCTGCAGTTCCCTCGTAATTATGTTCATCAATTTTATCTATTACCCATTGCCTATTTTGTATTTCACCATCATTCCAAATAAATTTTTCGTCTAATATAAGTTGTTTGCCATCCCACTTACCGTCTAGGTCTGCTGAAAATTGTCTTGTAACTTTACCTGATCTATTTTGTAGTATACCCCAAGCTTTGACGTTTCCGCTTAAATATTCTTCAATTATTAGTCTTGGTTTTTGATCTTTAAAATCTTCTGGTTTCATAGATTGATTATTTATACAGCTTGTAATTAATCCTGTGAAAATTATCAATAAAAATACTTTAAAAAATTTTTTGTTAATCATATTAAATTTTATTTTGCATGGAAAATTGAATTAAATCTATATTCTTTGATTTAAACCCAGCTTCACAATATGACAAATAAAAATGCCACATACGTTTAAATTTATTATCAAATCCATGTTTTGAAATCTCTTCCCATTTTTTTAGGAATTCATCTCTCCATATTTTTAAAGTATTGGAATAGTGAGAGCCATATGACTCGTATTTTTTAATTTCTAAACCGTTGCTACTAGATAAATCATATAATTTTCTTTTTGATGGCAAAAAACCTCCAGGAAATATGTATTTTTGTATAAAGTCTTCTTTGGTTTTATATCTGTCAAATAAACTATCATCGATTGTTATCGCTTGTATCGCGGCCCTTCCATTCTCAGATAGATTTTTTTTAATACTTTTAAAATAATTGACTAAATAATTTTGCCCAACCGCTTCTATCATTTCTATAGATGCGATAGAGTCATATTTGTCTTTTACATCTCTATAATCTTTCAAAAATATACTCACTTTTTCATTCAATCCATTTTCAAATATTCTTTTTTTTGAAAATTCAAATTGCTCTTTAGAAATTGTTATACAATCTAATTTTACATCATAATTTTTACCCACATATTCAGCAAAGCCACCCCAGCCACAGCCAATTTCTAAAATTTTATTTCCTATGTTTGGCTTTATTAATTCTGTAAGCTTTTTATATTTATTTAGTTGAGCAGAGAATAAATCGTCTTTTTGTTTTTCAAAAATTGCACTTGAATAAGTAAGTGAAGGATCCAACCATAATGAAAAGAAATCATTTCCTAAATCATAATGTTTTGAAATATTTTTCTTACTTCTACTCTTATTATTTTTTATGAAAATACTCTTTAATTTATTAATCATTGATAAATCAAAAATACCTGAAAATTTATAGACAATTTTTATATTTTTAGCTGTTATTTCTATTAGATTAGTTAGATTATCTGTTTCAAATTCATTTCGCATGTACGCTTCTGCAAGTCCTACACTTCCCGATTTTATTATTTGAAGTGTTAAACCAGGTTTGTTAATTTTAATCTTTGCTCTTAATTGTTCTCTCTCATTACCAAACTTATATATTTTGCTGTCATGATTTTGAATTTCAAGAAATCCATGCTTTATCAGTTTTAGAGAATTAAATACGATTTTATCTGACAAAAGGTTAAAATTCATTTTTTTTCAAACGTAATATTATTTTTTATTTTTATGTTTTTTTTAACTAACTTAACTCCCTTTAACCATAATTTTAATGCTTCAAAATGAATTGCGGCAATAACTTTAAAGGTCATTAAAGGGTGAGAAATATAAGATATAAGCATATTTTTATTGTTAATTTCTTTTGCAACCCCATCTTGTGAAGCATATAACAATTTTCCCTCCTTATCACTTTGATCAATTATTACGGATAACATTTTTTCAGGTTTGAGGATTCTAAAATTGTATTTACTTTTCATTTCAATAAATGGTGAAACGAAAAATTTCTTCTCACAGCTATTTGTAATTATTTTTTCGTCGTTGACTTTAAATATATAAGTATGTTGCTCGCCAAATGTATTTTTAACTTCATACAATATAGCTATAATTTTTGAATGATTATCATAAACGAAAAAAATACTTAATGGATTAAATACGTAACCAAATATTCTA
>CACIGO010000005.1:0-38222 GCA_902586225.1 uncultured Pelagibacteraceae bacterium | reverse complement strand
TTTTGGAATTTCAGCCTCAGGAGCAACAAGATGGATAAACTTATACTTTCTGAATTTACAGCCTTCAGAGCTAATGAAGATTGCAGTAATAATATGTTTTGCTAGATATTATCATAGGATACAAAGCTCAGATATTCAAAGCTATAAATTTTTAATTCAACCAATTATACTTTTAATAATTCCTTGTTATCTTGTTATACAGCAAC
This sequence comes from uncultured Pelagibacteraceae bacterium, assembly GCA_902586225.1. Lineage (GTDB taxonomy): Bacteria > Pseudomonadota > Alphaproteobacteria > Pelagibacterales > Pelagibacteraceae > Pelagibacter. The sequence goes on along the minus strand of CACIGO010000005.1, from coordinate 38,016 downwards.
CTGATTTAGGTACTTCTATTTTAATTGCAGGAAGTGGTATTGCTATAATTTGGTTGGCAGGTCTTAATATTAAATACTTTATTTACTCGGGATTGTTATTATTGGTCTCATTACCTTTTGCTATATCCATTTTAAAACCTTATCAAAAATCGAGAATTCTAACTTTCTTTAATCCTGATAGAGATCCTCTAGGAGCTGGGTATCAAATAATTCAATCTAAAATAGCTATTGGATCTGGCGGTTTTTTTGGAAAAGGATATCTAAAAGGAACTCAAAGCTATTTAGAATTTTTACCTGAAAAACATACCGACTTTATATTTACACTTTTTTCAGAGGAGTTCGGGTTTCTTGGGTCAATTATACTTTTATTTTTATACATATTATTAATTTATAGAATAATAAACGTTGGGCTAGTCTCAAGGAGTTTCTTTGCAAAATTATATTGCTTTGGTTTTGCTACAGCAATTTTTTTATATGTATTTGTTAACATAGCAATGGTTTTAGGAATGCTACCAATTGTTGGCGCACCATTACCTATAATGTCTTATGGTGGATCATCTTTATTATCTATTATGTTGGGATTGAGTATTGTTATGAGTTGTAAAATTTATAATCAGGAACAAATATCAGTCTATTAACTATTTTCCATCTATAGCAACAATTGTTAAATCATCTTTTTGTATGTGGCCTGCACCAAGAATATCATCAATCATTGTTTTAAGCCTCTCGTTAATTGGAGTTGACTGGTATTTTTTAATATAATTTTCAAATCCTTCAGATCCTAACATTTCTCCACTTGGATTTTTTATCTCAGTAATTCCATCTGTAAAAATATACATTGAGCTTTTTTCAAAAGGAATGGTATGTTCAGGATATTTCGTTTTAGGCATGATACCTAATGGTGGACCTGCTTCTGAAAAATTACTAAAAGCACCATCAGAAGATAGTATCAATGGGGGTTCATGACCTGCGCTAGACAACAACAGCTCTTTTTTATTTGAATCATATATTCCGATTAGCATCGTAACAAACATACCTCTAGAAATTGTTTCACATATTTCATTATTTAGTTGAAATAATAAATCTGATGCTGAAAGATTAGTTTTACTTAAACATCTATAAAGACTAGAAGCTTTTGACATCAACAAAGATGATTTAATGCCTTTTCCGGATACATCTGCAACCCCAAATCCATATTTTCCATCTCCTAAATCTGAAAAATTATAAAAATCCCCAGAGACTACTTTTGCTGGTATATTTATTCCTGAAATAGGAAAATCTTTCTCTTTGTTCTTAGATAATAAAGATCTTTGAATTTCTCCAACAATTTCTACTTCTTTTTGAATTTTATTTTTTTCAACCATTTCTTTTGCCATCTTTGCATTTCTAATTGCTAGTGCAGCAGGAGCAGATAGTGTTTCTAAAAGTTTTCTATCATCTTCTATAAATAGTTTGTCTTGAGTTTTCTTATTTAAACAATGAATAACTCCAATACACTCATTTGCAGCAATCAAAGGTGAACACAAAACTGAATAAGTTGTAAAGTTTGTTTTATTATCTAAATCAAAATAAAATTCTGCGATTTCTCTTACATCTTTTCTAACGTTTCCTACACGAATACACTTTCTTTGCTGAACAGCTTTACCCATAACACCATCTTTTAGATCTAATTCATATTCATCCAAATAATCTTGATGAAGTGATGCAATACATTCAAATTTTTTCTTTTGCTCATTTATTAAAAAAATGTTTGCAGCTTCTGCATTCAGTCTTGCAATAATTACTCGCAATGCGTTCATAAGGGTGTCGTTTAAATCAAGAGATAAAGCAAAGTCTTGATTCATTTTCGTAACAAGTTCCAAGTCGACGTTAACTTGTTCAGCTTCTTTTTTAGGTTCGATCGGTTTTTTTGATTTAAATAGAAACATTTATTTAACTAGTATTTTAAGCAATTTTTGATAAATTTTTCAACAATGGAGATTATAATTAATACACCTAATTTATACATCCACCTTCAGGATGCCGTACTAATGGTTCAGTATGTAATTGATGGGTTAATTCACATAACATCAAACATTAAATTATAATCAGTTTCTGTGGATCTAATATTTGTAATTATTCTTGGGGGCCTTTGGGGTAGTTTTGCAAATGTTTGTATATATAGGCTCCCTAAAGGTAAAGGGGTTGTATCAGGAAGATCATTTTGTCCAAACTGTAAAAAATTAATTACTTGGAAAGACAATATTCCTATAATTTCATTTATATTTTTAAACGGCAAATGTAGAAGCTGTAGAAAAAAAATTTCATTTCAGTATTTAATAGTTGAGCTAATTTCAATTATTTATTTTTTGGGGATTTATTATTTATTTGGTATTAGCCTAACCACCTTATTTTTTTTAATTTTAGGGTTATCTCTTATAATAATTTTCTTCATAGACCTAAAACATTACATCATTCCTAATATTTTAACTTTTTCTTTGATGATAATTGGTTTTATAAAATCATTTGATCCAAATTTAAATCCAATTTTCCCGAATTATATTAATTCTCTAATTGGAGGAATTTTTGGTTACTTGATTATTTGGTCTATAATTTATTTCTATAAACAAATAAGAAAAAAAGAGGGCATGGGTTTAGGTGATGCAAAACTTCTGTCAGCAATTGGTTTTTGGTTTGGATGGATCTCGATCCCCTTTGTAATATTTTTATCATCTATAATTGCTTTATTAACTGTCATTCCAAGTTTGTTGAAAAATTCAAAATCAATGTCTTCACAAATTCCTTTTGGACCATACATAATCATTGGAACATTAGTTTATCTTTTTTTTGAAAATAGCTTTAAATCACTTTTATTTTAAAGATTTTAATGACAAACAGTCTCTAGAACTATTTCTGCAAAAATGTTTAAGTATTCAAATATGAGATATTATCTAATATTGTTATCTTTGATTATTTATAATCAATTTTTTTTAAATATTAGCAAAGCTGAAGATATAACAATTTCATCTAATCACTCTAGTCAAATTGTTATGTCAAACAACGACACACTTACTGTTAATGCCGATGTTACAGTTGATACAAGTGCAGCAGAACCTGTAGAATTAGAAGGTCATACTTTTTCAACAGGCTCAACTACTATAACTAATAACGGCACAATTATTGGAACGACCAAAGGAATTGAAGCAGATCAATCTACAGATTTTAGTATAGACAATTCTGGAACAGTATCGGTGAGTGATAGTGCTAATAGTCCTGGTTCAGCACTTTCATTGCAACAATCAAGGGGCACTGTATCTATTGTAAATAGTGGAACAATAGAATCTGAACGTGCAGATACTATTAAATTACACCCTTCTTTTGGTACTGTAACAATTAATAATTCTGGAAGTATTACTTCTTCAAAAGATAGAACAATAAATTTTGGCCAACATGCTAATGCAGGAACAATAACAAATTCCGGTACTATTTCGGGTAGAGCAAATACTCTCTACATATATTCATCAGGAACTGACAATTCAGCTGGTACTATTACAAATTCTGGGACGATCAGCGCAACAGGAGGAAATGGATTTGAAATTAATAATGTAAACGATGTTACTATTACTAACACTGGTACTATATCTGCAACAGGAGATGCAATTTATAATATTGGCGATAATAGTTCTAATGGAAACATAATTGTAAATAAAGGAACAATATCAAGTGGTTCAAGCAATCATGATTTAATAGTGACAACAAATGTAGGTCTTGAATCTCTAACAAATGATCAAGGAGGAAATGATGCTTTGAAATTGGAAGGTTATCTTCCTGTAAATTATGTCTTCCTGGCAAACAGCACAACTGATTATGGAAAGCTAGCTGTTGATAGTCAAAATGGTGCAACTACTTTTAGTATTAGTACAGACTCTGCTTTGTCAGCAGGAACATATACCTCTGTAATAACAGGAGTTTCTTCTAGTAGATTTACTGCTGGTTCCACAGGCACAGTAACTGTAACAAATGGAAAGTTCAATTGGACACTTACAGAAACGTCCTCAGGAAGTACTAATTGGAATTTAGTTATTACAAATTTTGATAATGATGCTCCAACTTTATCATCTTCAAGTCCGTCTGATAATGCAACAGAAGTTGCAACAAATGCTAATATAGTTTTAACTTTTAGTGAAGCGGTTGATGCTGAAAGTGGAAATATTACTATAAAAAAAACATCTGATGATAGCACTATTGAAACAATTGATGTGACTGGAGCTAAAGTCAGTGGCAGTGGCTCAACAGCAATTACTATTAATCCAAGCACAGATTTAACAGCTGATATTGATTATTATATTTTAATAGATGCTAGTGCTTTCGATGATACTGCTGGAAATTCATATGCAGGTATATCAAGCACAACTGCTTTAAATTTTTCAACAAAACCTGGAGAAGTTTTTAATGAGACTGTAAAAACTCTTACAAAAAATCAAACCGTAGCTGCTATAAATTCATTAAATCAGTCGTTAAATAGAATTTCAGGAAGAATGAATTATATAAGGTCCACTAACAACAATTCCTCAAATCAAAATATAAGATTAGCAATGAACTTTGATAATCAATTATTGGCCCAACAAATAAATTCGCTCTCTGCAAAACTACTTAAAAAAGAAAAAAAGACAGATAAATGGGGAGTTTGGAGTGAAGGCAATATATCATTTGGTAGAGTAGGGCAGCAAGATGGGAATTTAGGCCAAGATATTCATAGTGATGGAATTACCTTTGGAATTGATAAGAAATTAAATGAAGATAAGACAATTGGATTTGCAATCAACAAATCATGGCAAGAAACTGAAGTAGGTAGCAATGAAGCAAATATGGATGCTTCCACAATAAGTATTATGAATTACACAAGTTTTAAAATTGAAGACAAAAGATTTTTTGAAATGGTTGCTGGTATTGGAGAAATGGATATAGATTTAAGCAGAGATGTTACAGGTGGAAAAAATAAAGGAGATAGAAAAGGAAATCAACTTTTTGGAAGCTTTACTTATTTATTAGAACCTGATGTTGAAGTTGTAGGTAGAAATTTAAATTATTATTCTAGACTTGATTTAGGATTTACCCAACTAAAGGCATATACAGAAACAGGTGATGGAACAGCTGTAAGTTATAATAAACAAAACATTAAAAGCGCATCACTATCTGTAGGTTTAAATTTAAGTAAAGTTATTGAGAATGAAAAAGGTATATTTGAACCATCTTTTAAATTTGAATTAGGAAAAGATAAAACAATCAACTCACTATCAGAGGCATATTATATTAATAATTCTTCTGAAATTTATAGTAATGCTTTAGGCGATCAAAATTCTGGGCATTTATTGTTGAATTTAGGAATTGGGGCAAAACTCAACAGCAATTTGACTATAAATGCTACATATGAACACTACAGAAGTAGTGATAATACTTTTAATAATAGTTTTTCAATTTATTTAAGAAAACCCTTATAATCAAAATTATGTTTAACGAAATAATAGCTAACACATCAAAAATTATAATTTCTAATGCAGATAAAATTAAATTGACATTGGCTGCAATATTTTCTGAAGGGAGTATTTTAATAGAAGATTATCCTGGATCAGGGAAAACTACATTTGCAAAAGCTATTACTCAAAATCTTGGTCTTAACTTTAAAAGGATACAGTTTACATCTGATTTATTACCCAGTGATATTCTTGGATTTAATATTCTTTCAGATGGGAAGTTAAACTTTCAACAAGGTCCAATTTTTACAAATATAGTTTTAGCTGATGAACTTAATCGTGGAAGTCCGAAATCGCAAAGTGCATTCCTAGAGGCAATGGAAGAAAAAAACGTTTCTATAGATGGTGAAAGTTATAAACTGCCAGAACCATTTTTTGTTATTGCTACTCAAAATCCTATGGATTCTTCAGGCACAAGTTCTTTACCAGATTCCCAGCTTGATAGATTTATGATTTCATTTTCTTTATCTGATCTAAATGAAAACGATAAAATTTTGATGTTAAAAAATACAAGTAAATTAAATGGTGCATCATCAAAAGCTGTTGATTGGGAGACAATTAAACAAAAAAAAGATCAGCTAACTATAAAAGATGAAATTTATAAATATGTTGTTGAAATAGAGCAGGTAATTCAAACGCTTGATCAAAAAATTTATATTTCTGCAAGATGTTTAAAGCAAATCTTAGATTTAGCCAAGGGTTGGGCAATTATTCATGAAAAAGATTATGTAACTCATCAAGATATTAAGGAAACTCTGCCCTACATATTAAGACATAGAATTAAATTTCTTAACCAGGAAGATAAGATGAGCTTCATTAATGAGGAAATACTTCAAAAAATTAAAATAACTAATGGTTAATCAGCTAGTACAGAGATTAACGAACTTAGACTTTAAACAATTAATTAATCTAAATAAAAAACTTAAAATTTACATATATCCCAATCTTCAAGGTTTATTATTGGGACTGTTCGTATTTTTTTGTTTTTTAATATCTGTATTTTATGAAAATAACTCAGGACTTCTTATTTCAATTGTTATTTTCTTTATTTTCTTTATTTCAATTTTTGTATCACATCAAAATATTAACAATTTAAGAATAAATTTTCTTACAGAATATTTAGTTGAAGCAAATAAAATAGAATTTATAAATTTTAAGATAATTAATGACACAAAAGAGAAAAAATTAAATATCGATTTAGAGATTAATAAATCAATATTAGGAAATTTTAATTTATCAGATAATATTAAAGAATTTAATATAAAATATAATAATGACAAAAGAGGTGTCTATTCTTTAAATAAAATAACTTTAAAATCAATATATCCATTTGGAATAATAAGGACAAAAATAAATTATCAACCTTTTAGTAAAGTATATGTATTTCCACAAAAATTAATTCCTAATCAAGAATTATTACAAGAATTTAAAATTCACCAAAATAATAATTCTGATGAATTTGATGGTATAGATGAATACAAGAAAGGAGATAGTTACTCAAAAATCGCTTGGAAAAAATCAACTATTGGAGATAAAAAATTTGTAAAAGAATTTAAGTCTTTTAAAAGCTCAAAAAAATCAATCCTAGATTTAAATAAATACAACCATATAGAATTTGAGAAATTATTAAGTTATTCAGTATTTATTTTAAATTATTATTTCACAAAAAGCCTAAATTTAACCTTTAAACACAAAGATAATGTTTTCCATTTAAACGAAAATAAAAACTCTCTAAATAAAATTTTAAAGTATATTTCAAATGTTAAAAATTAAATCGCAAAATATTAGTCTTCTTACTTATGTTATATTATTCTTTTGCTTAATTTCATTATCCACAGATTTACTATTAACTAATAAAATATTTTGGGGCACTTTATTTATTTTAAGTTTTGTATTTTCAAAAATACACTTTAAGTTTAAGTCAATAGTGGTTGGAATTTTTGCTTTGGGAGCCCTGTATATTCAATTGATCCTTAATCAATATGTTTTGTCTGAGGAATTTTTTCTAAATTGTCTTGGAGTTTTACTAATCGTAAAGTTCTCAGAACTCAACAATAAAAATAATCTTTTGTCATTTAATTTAATCTCTATGATTATTGCAGTAGCAAGTTTAATTAAGGGTCAAGATATATTGAGTACATTAAATTCGTTTTTAATCCTAATACTTTTAGTTGTTAACATGTATCTTATTCAACAAAAGGAAATTCTCGATTTCAGTTTAAAAAATATTTTAAAATATTTAGGCTTTGGTCTTAGTATATTTCCGATTATTATTATTTTTTATCTTGTATTTCCAAGGGCAGAGGTAAATTTCAGATTATTTGATTCATCTGTAAGTTCAGTAGGTATTCCAGATAGCATAGATCTTGGATCATTTAGCCAGTTTTCGAACTCAGACGAAGAAGTTTTTACTCTAATAAATAACAATTTTAAGAAGGAGGATCTTTATTTTAGGGTCAAAATCTTTGATTATATGGAAAAAGATCAATCTTGGAGACCTTCCTCAAGCTACTATCTTTTTAGTGAATTTAAAAATTCCATGAGAATAAATGGTAATGAGGATTTAAATAAAAATTATCAGATTATTTTAGAACCATATAAAAAAAAATGGATACCAAGTTTAAAAAACTCAAAATTAATCACTAACGATATTCAAATTACAAAAGATTATTTTAACCAATCTTTTGTAAGTAGAGAACTAATTGACAGAAAAAAGAAATTAATTTTTAAAATGAATAAATCTGAATATTCCTTAGATGGTCCACTTAAAAGTTATTATACTTTGTTACCAGAAAACATATCACCGAAAATAAAAGATTGGGTAGATAAAAATAATGTAAGCACTAAAGAAGAATTTATCGAAAAAATTTATAAAAGATTTTCTGATGGATCGTATTTTTATAACCTTAGTCCTCAGATAAACTCAAGTAATAAATATGAAAACTTTTTCTTTAATTCTAAAGAAGGATACTGCGAATATTATGCAGGAATGTTTGTATTACTTACAAGATTAGCACAAATTCCAAGTAGGATAGTAACAGGTTACTATGGTGGAGATCTAAATGAAATAGGGAATTTTTTCCAATTTAAACAAAAAGATACACATGCTTGGGCAGAAGTTTGGTTTGATGAAAGAGGGTGGGTTAGAATTGATCCAACTAGAGCAATACCTAATTCTAATATTAGAAATTCATTAAATAATTATTTTGTAAATAATGATAAATTTTCAAGTTCGATATTTTCTAATAATTTTTTTAAAATAATTAATTTTTATTTTAACTATGTTGATTTTGTATGGACTCAACATTTACTATCATATGACGATAACGAAAGAAAAAATTTTATAAAAGAATTATTAAGTTTAAATTTTTCAAAACTCATTATTTGGATATTCGTGCCAATATTATTATTTGTAAGCATAAAATTATTATATAATTTAAATTCAATTAATTTGATGAGGCTAAAATTAGCTTTCATTCTTCTAGGAAAGAAAAGAAAACTTCAAATAAAAAATTCGGATACTATTCAAGAGATTTATCTTAAACTGATGGAAAAAGATAAATCAAAATATAAAAATTTCTTTGAATTTTACGAAAAGCAGATCTATTCAAATAACCAAATAAGTTTTATAAAAGTTTTAAAGTTAGTTTTTTAGCAAAAGATTTCTTTCAGTCTTAAGTTTATTATTTTCTTTAATCAATTGAATAATCATTTCTTTCATTATTCTATTTTCTTCAACTGCTCTACCACTTATCTCAGCTAATCTCTCATTTTCTTTAGCTAGCTGTAATTGATCAAATAATTTTTCTAGTTCTGGATCAATAGGCAGACCCTCTATTTTTTTGCTAATATTATTTTGAATTACTTTCGTTAATGAAATACTTACTTGGCTGTCTTTAAGTCCATTTTGTTCATTAAACTCAAGATTAAAGTTTAAGCCAAAATTATCTGTATTTTTGCTGATATTTAAACCTGCTTTTACTGCTAAATCATCATTCATATAATGGGCCATGTCTTTTCTTTCACCGTCTGCAACAATGTCAATTTTTTCACTCAAAGTTTGATTTAAAGATAGACCTGTATATGGCTTAAGAACAAAGCCATTTTCAAAAGATTTTGAATACTCAACATTAAATCCACCTGATAATACTTGATCTACCGCATCATCAACAGAAAGATCTCCATCTGTAAAAGATGTTAGGTAAGTTGGAAGTCTTCTTAGACCATATTTGCCATCCACTTCAATATTTAAACTTTGACTATCATCAATTTCTATATCCTTGGATGCTTTGTAATTTACACCAGCAAATTGACCTAGATTTTCTTTGGAAATAGTTTGCTTTGTTTCAGTTTCAAGATCTAAGTATTTATTTTGAGTTAACCCAAAAATTGAAACTACAGAAAATTTAAATTTCTCGTAATCGATTTCTTTTTTTAGACCAATAGCTAAATTTTCACTATCTAAAGCTTCTCCATTATTAAAATTTGCTTGTTGGCTTGAATAACTTAGGAAGGGTGTAAAGTTATCATTTTCAATTTTAAAGTCTCCCGTTACACCACTTGTTTCATTTTTATAAATATTATCTCTTTTTTTAACAGAATAATATCCACTAGATTTTTTTTCTTCCGAAACCGAACTGAAAATATCATTTAAATTTGATAAAAATATTTCAGATCTATATTTTTTATTATGGCTATCAATATCTAAATCTTCACCATAAACATATAAAAAACCATTAGTTTCTGAATTATCAGCATCTGGATCACTGTTGCTATCTAATATTTCATAGGTGTCGTTTCCACAAAGATTATTTGTGATTACCATATTTGTCTTATTATGAATTTCTATTTTTTGATCTTTTGAAATACTGCAATCTAATGTCATGGTAGTATTTGTACTATTTAATTCAATTTCACCATTATAAGTACCTTCACCTTTTGTAACTATTTCTAATCCTGTGTTATTTGAATTTGCCATAACAATAGAATTGTCACCTCCTGAAATAGTTCCTGAATTATTAATTGTTAAGTCATCAAAGTTTTTATTGGCGTGATAATCTCCAATTTTAATTCCGTCTGCATCACCATTAATTGCGCTAATTGTTCCAAAATTATTTAGAACTACATTTTCACCAGCTTCTACAGATGTTGAATCATTACCAAATCCAATTCCAAAGTGACCTGTATCATTCTCACCAGTTGATGTTATCGTTCCATGATTATTTATGGTAAGGTTCTTTGTTCTACCAGCTCCAATAGCAGCTGTTGTTGATTTTATTGTTCCAGTATTGTCGATAGTTGTTCCACCAGTGTTTCTAGCTATTTGTATTGCCGGTCCAAACGCCGAATCTATAGTCCCACTATTTGTAATTGTATGAGCATCGTCACTATCTCCTTGTCTATCAATAAGAACAGTGCCTGTATTAGTACCTGTATTTGTTGAGCTGATTGTTCCTGAATTTATAAATGTAACTCCAGAGCACTCTCTACAATAAATAGTATTTCTATCTGAAGTTATTGTTCCACGATTATCTATTGTAATATTTGATCCATTTTCAGCTAGTATACCATATCTACCTGCACTCTCGATTGTTCCTCCCTCATAATTTATAATTTCACTATCTGTAAGATATTTTGCGATAATTGGGTTATTGCCTGATGTAGATTTAATTGTTCCTCCATCATAGTTATAAATTTTGACACCTCGACTTCGTGGGTTTCCTCCTCCTCCAGTGCCTAACAAAATTGTTCCTTGTGTTGCACTAATCATACCGTGATTATGCAATATTAGCCCAACTGCAGTAGAGCCCGAGGATGATAAACTAGATTGACAATTATCGTTATTTCCAGCCTTATCACACCAACCAACATTTCGACCCTCAATCGCATTTCCTGCTTCAGCGCTAATTGTGGCACCCGCATTATTTGTGATTGTTATATTTTCTGCGTAATCTATATAAATTCCTTCATTATTGTCTGAGTTGATAGTTCCATTATTAGTTATTGTTGTATTTAAAGATGATTGAGCATGAATTGCTTTTTGTTTATTAGTTCCATCTTCTGTTTGGATTGTTCCATCATTTGTAATCTGAACTCCAGTTTCATCCTCTAGATCAACAGCCTTATGGTCATTGTAGGTAATAGAACCAGCAGAAGTAACATTTAAAATATCATCATCTGCACAAGCTAGTTGGTTCGTTGATGCACTAGCTATTGTTGTTAAACAAGGACCAGCATAACTTATGGAACTAAATAAAAAGAATAAGATTATACTAAGTAAAATCTTTTTCATAAATGTCTATTGATTAATAGTTCTGTCTCCAAGAACTTCTATAACTAGATGTTCCACCTGCAGCAGCTTCAATGCTAACTAAGTCTTTTATACTTCCAGCAGATTGACCAGCAATGTTTGCAAACAGCTTACCTGCAAAAACTACAATTTTGGATAAAACACCTTGTCCAACATATTTACAAGTATCTCCTCTTCTCAAATTTTTAAGTTGAGATGAGAAATTTGTTCCACATTCATCATCAACTCCACAAATAAATGCATCACCTAGACTACATTTATTAACCGATGATGTTGGTTGATAAATTGGAAAATATACCAATCCACTTGATACTGTTGGTTCAGCAGTAACTTTCTGAGATTTATCTAATTTTATATACCAACCGGTATCAGTTGAGGTTGGACATTTAGCACCTGTTTTGTCTTTTGTGGTATTTTTACATTTTGTTAAATCAGCAGCTTTTTTAGGAACCGCTACATCTCTATAATCTGGATAATGAGGATCTCTAATACCAATCATTAAGTTGTCTGTACCATTACTTGTATTTCCTATTCTCTCATAATCTCCAGTTCCAGCATATAACCATAATGAATTAGTAGTTTGTCCAATTGTTGCGTCCATAGAATGATACATATATCTACCATTAGTTTGGTTTGAACCTGCCTTAAATAATGTTGTGCTATCATACATCTTTAAAGCTTTACCTGTTCCATCATTTCTATTATTCGTTAAATTAAACTTAGTAATTTTTCCTTCAAGATCACTCATGTAGACAAGCGCACCTCTAAAATCAATTCCTCTTGCGGTATCTGCTGTAATTACAACTGGTGAACCTGGTGTTGAATTAACGATATCGTTCGTCAGCATATCCTCAATATCTATTCTTTTTTCAAGTTTACCTGGGAACGTTGTATCCTCAAGATTAACAATTGTTAAATTAGAACCAACTCCTGAGTTTTGAACACCGTATCCTCCACCCATAATTGCAACATAAATATCATCTTCTAAATTATTATCTCCTGGACCTTTATTTGGCATTCTTATAATTCTAGGAGACGACCAAGTTCCACCTAATTCACTATAATCATATTCAGGTTGGGTTAACACTCCAGTTTGTGCGGAGCCAGGCTTAATATGTAAAGCCATATTCGAACTACTTAAGTTACAAGCTGTATTTGGATTACTTGCACATGGATCTGATCCATAAAATTTTAATGTTTTATTTATCAAAGTGATCTCGGTTGCTGCCTTTGTTTGAGCTTGCCCACCACTACCAGGCGGCGCAGGAATTGTGATTGTAGAGGATTTCACTGTAAAGTTAGTAAATGGTTTGTCGTCAATTAATATTGAAACATCAGATTTACTCAAATTAGGAACATCTAAAGTCCAAACATTGCTTTGCTGGCATGCGGTTGATTCATCACTTTTACATGTAAAATCAGTAGAATTATTCGTTCTCACAGTATTAGACTCAAAGAAGCTTGCTAAGTCATAAATTTTTTTGATGTAATCATAACTTGAGATAGTCCCGTTATGATCCATTACATGGACTTGAGTTTGAATTCCATCATTAAGTACTGAATATAGATGCATTGGTGCATCTCGATCTGTAATATCTAACACAGAAAATCCTGCGCCACCTCTACCATATGGAACCATTAGTATTGTGTGCCACTCTTTTTTATTATCATAAGGACCTTTATAAAACATATCATGCGCGGTAACAGATCCATCGACACCATAAATAGCATTAGAACCACCAACACCACTTCTATTTAAATTTACATTAACCATATTTGGCATTGATGATGCAATGAATGGTGGAACAAATGCCCAAATTTCGTTACCAGTTTTTCCATCAAATGCATGAAGCATACCGTCATTTGCGCCAACATAAACTGTTTCTTTTCTTGAAGAATGTTTTTGTGCAAATGAAGAATAATTTTTCAAAGATCTCCAATAAGACTCTTGATTTCTTCCAGCAAAAGCCGTTTCAGCTGATGGTTTCGAAACTACCACTAATTCTGAATGGTAAATATCTCCAAGAGGGTTAGGTCTTGTTTCAGTTAAATTACAATCACCATCATAATCAAAATAATCTTGTCCTCTAACAAACTGTATTAGGCCTTTAATGTCATCTTCATTATCATTTTGAACTGAAGCAACATTTTTACATCTTTGAGTATTAGTAGGGTTATCACTTTTACTATGATAATTTGGCACTTCATTATTTGTATGAGTAAATAACTTATCAATATCTTTATAGTTTGATGTTACCCAATTATTTAAATTACTATAACCAGAATTCGCAGATGTATTTGGAAGGTGGGTCCAAATTTTTCTGTCATCTGTTCTTCTTTTTTCAAGTAATTCGGCTGCATCCCAATTCTTTTTACCAACATTACCATTTGAGTCTATCGCAGTACTTTTTAGTGTTCCTTTCCACTCTTTATTTTGCTCATAATCGAATTGAGCTTGATATAAAGACCCACCTTGTTCAATTGTTGCTGTAATTGCAGGTGCAGAGAAAGATAACTTCTGAGCAATAATTTGTGATATGGCAGCTTTTAATTGCGTCTTTAGAGATTGAGTGGTTCTTGCTACGATAACGCTATTAGTTCCACCTGTTTGTGCCATCCTATTAAAGTTTCTTACACCACCATTTGATAGTCCCGTTCCATAAGCTACAGTAAAAGTCTTTATCTTATGTGAATTTAATAATTTTGAAACTCTCCTCGCAGCACCGTTGTGATTATACCAATCTCCATCACCTATAACTAAAACATAGCTATTCTGACAAGTTAAGTTTTTATCTATTGGAGATAAAGTACTGTGCAAATAATATTCTTCAGCTTGTTTTGCCCAGTTATCAGCATTAGTTCCACCACCAGGCTGAACTGATTTTATGATCGAATTGATTTTTGCCGCCCCTTGTTTATGTGCTCTTACTTTTATACAAGCTCTACTAGTACAAGGTGTGGCTCTTCCATTAGTTATATCCCCAGTCCAAGTTCTAAAACCAGACCCACTATTATCCCACGACCAGTAACCAAATCCAAAATTCACTCCTGCTGTTAAGGAACTATCAGTAACGATTGATTGAATAGCTTCATGGGCACCCGTCATTCTTGTTCCAGCAGAGCCTCCAAATTCTTTATCAAAATTTAAATCCAGGTCAAATGCTTGAACACTTTGTTTATGATAATTGGAACTTAGCACTCTGTTGTTAACTTTATCTACGGTTAAACCCCATGCATAATACATTCTAACATTTCCAGACTTTGATGCAGTTCTTCCATACCTTCCAACGTTTTTAATTGAGTCAGTGCCATTTCTTGATGCGTTTAATGTAACTTTAGAAACTCTATGATTTGACCAATCATTACCATATAATATAAATTCATTTGATGGATGATGATCCATTCCATATGAGTAGTACCACCAACCAACATTTATTCTGCTAGACCAATTTGTATTTATGCAACCGTTACTTCCAATCGTGAATCTATAAAGGTAACGATAATATTGCACATAAAAATTTTCTCGTTTATAATCTGGGGTCTGTCCATAATAACGACCGTAAGAACTTAAATTACCTGAAAATGGACAACTTACTTGTGAAGGAGTTGCTCCAGATATATTGTACGTCAACATACCCCCATTTCCTGCAGCATACAAAAAATTTTGAGCAATCGAGACTTGTCTTGCATATCGTAAACTTGCGCTCCAATCACAGTTGCCGTTTGAAAGATCAATCCTAAAAACTCTATGTTGATAAAAAGAGGCAACATATAATTTATTATTATGCACCTTCATATTCATTGGATAATAAGATCTGCAATTACCTGATCCTCTATAAATTCCATTACGTCCAAAGCTGGTATCATTTTTCTTTGTTGAATAAGTCATTTTTTTTATTCCACGTATCCAATATTGACCTACATAAATATCGCCACTACTATCGGTTGCTACACTGTAAGGATAAGAAAACCCGTCTCCACTCGTCATTCTAACACTCATACTTCCAGACTTATCTAAAAGGATTAATACATTAGCTGGAACATCTGATATTCCAGAACCAGGCGGTAAATTTTTTGCAAAACTATTATTAGAAAAAAAAGATAAAATTAAAATGACTTTCAAAATTAAAAGTTTCAGTTTCATAATTATTGCTCTTGCTCCATTTTCTCTAACTCAACTTCAAGATCATAGTAAAATTTACCTAATTTTTCATCGTATTCTACAGTTGTAATCATTAATTCTTCTTCAAAAAGTTCTTCTTCACCAAGCATTCTTTTATATACAATGACATCATTATTACTTTTTTCCCAAATTTTGAAACTATCAAAAATTTGTGGATTTTGTCCTGTATCAAAATCACCGTAAACTTTTTTAACATATCTCATTAATGTTAATTTATTATTCTCAGTGTTTTTACCATCGTTCATTACAATCATTCTAATGGCAGCTAATTTTGCAGCATCTTCTGTTTCGCCTAGAAATACATATTCTACTGCAATATCATCATTTAAATTATCATTTGGACATAACTCTGGCGACGGAACAGGCATATAAAATTGGCCTTTAAAACCTGGTAACGGTTGACCAAATTTATCAAAAATTTTTTTACCACTATCTCCAATATCAATTAAAAAATCACAAGCAGCTTGGACAGGAGAACTAAAAATTGAAAAAATTATAATAAATTTGATTAAATTTTTCATAGATTAAGAAATATTATTATAACTCTTTATATTTGTCGTCATTTTATTTAGGTAATACAATCACACTTTCTAAAGCAACTACCATTCTTTCATTGCCTTTCTTTAAACCACAGCCATAAATTCGATAAGCCATTCCATCATTTCCTTTGTCAGTTGAGCCTTTTTTGATACTAGAACCAGTACCTCTAAAAGGTGCAGCACCAATTCTTATGACAAAAAATTCATAAAAATAATTATAAAGTTTTTCTGCTTCTTTTCTCTCATCATTAGTTGCAGTATTAAAACTGTCACGGACTAATTTTCCAAAATTCCAACTTTGTGCAGCTACAACATCATAGAAATTTCCACTTAATCTAACCTTGTCTAAGTCCTTAAAGCTATTAGCGCAGAAATTTTCTGTATTATAATAAAGGGAGCTATTGCTAGAATTATAATTGATCCTATAATTAGCCATATTGCCGTTCCATTGAGTGTTATTAGCTGGTAAATTTCTCTTAGATGTATCTCTTACATGATTTTGAGTACTCCAAGGTCCTAAAAATTGATTGAGTACATATTTTTCACCTTCGATCAAAGCTGTTTCAGCAATATAGAAAGTTTGTTGATACTCATCACTCTTATTATTACTTTGATGGTCACCTGCTGATATTACAATTAATGCTCCTCCCATTAATGACATTGCAAGCATTAAGACTAAAGATAATACTAGCGCAAAACCTTGTTCATTTTTTTTCATTATTCCATTCCCAAATTTCTTGCATGAGCAGTTACAATAATTGTATCTCTTAAATATTTGTCAGTTTTCTTTTTATTTCTAGTTGAGTCTTTTAATGCAAATACATCTCTAATTTTAGAATTTCTAAAAAAATTTTTTGTTGATCTAACAGTTAATGCGATATCAACAGTTTTGATTTTATAAATTAAATCTTTATTTACATTTGTTGCAGAAGGTGGTGGATTGATTAACATTCCTTTTTCGTCAACAGGATTGAAAATCATATCATCAACGTAGTCTACAACCAGTTGATCATCATATGTTTTGTCATTGTTATCTGTTGTAGGATCATCCCATCTACCTGATGTATTATTCCATTTAACTTTTTTTTTATAAACAGCAAAAGCATCAATTGGAGGATAGCCACCTCCACCTAATTGAGGTTGTGTTTTATCAGGAATAGTAGATTTTTTGCATTTGTAAGTTATTTTATATCTCTCATATATATAAGCAGGTGTTCTACCTTGTTTATAATTTACATCTCCGTAAACGATATCGATTTTATCACACTCTGAGAAATTAACATATTTAGTTATTAGTATTGGAATATGCTCATTTGATGTTTTGATATTATCATTGAAATACATAAATCCAGCATTTCTAATATCTCTCATAATCATTCCAACAACATCTCTTCCAGCTGTTGAAATTTTTGCTCGATCGGTAACTTGAGAGTAAGTATTATTAACAACAGTGTATGAGGTGAACATAGCCCCCATCATCACAACAGAAATTAAAATTCCAATTAGAATTTCTATTAAAGTTACACCTGCAATATTACTTAATTTTTTTTTCATCAATTAAATTGAAAATATAAATATTTTTTCTTCTTACCGTCGTTTAGATTGACTTCCATTTTTCCTAGATACCATTTTTCGTAAACACCATTACCTTTGTAATTTGTAGTGTTGTTATATTTGCAGTTATTTGCTGCAGCGTTGTTATTGCAGATTTCGTAAATTTTGAGAATTTTATTATCCTTATTTCCCTTACATTTTAGTCTTTCTTTAGAAAATCTTTTGTCCCATTTTTGAAACTTGTTTTCGACTGCATTATTAAAATTAGTGGAAGATGTGCCTCTATTAGAACAGTTTGCCATACTCCAAGAATTATTAATCAAATAGTCTTTAAATTTTACATCTGTAGTAGGAGAATTTGAGTCTCTTTCAGAAATTAAGTCTTCTGCTACCATAGATACCAAATAATTTGCCTTTGTTCTCTCTCCAGAAACATCAATTGACTGTACTGAGTAATTAACCATCTGAAAAACCGCAACAAATCCAATACCTATAATTGCAGTTGAAACTAAAGCCTCAAGCAGGGTCATTCCTTTTTCTGATAGTTTAGTTTTGCCTAGTCCAATCACTTCCACTCCATTTAAATTTACTTATATTACCAAATCTAGTCCATTCAACCAAGTATGCAGGTTTTTCCAATCCACCTACTTGATCCAAGGGACATTTGCCACCATTACTTGCGTTTGATGTTGTACAAAGTATCAAATATTGGTTTGTTGATCTATTTTCGACTGTAACATTTAAATTATTTTTTAAAGTTCCATCTGCTTTAAAATAACTTCCATCTTTAGAAAAACAAACAGCACCGTCTTTGCTAATATGTGTTGATATTTTTTTTGTTGTTTCATCAACTTGGTTATTGTCCCAGTAACTACCACTAGAAGTATTACATTCAATAGTTTGTGCATTATTTAATTTAATTGATAACGAAGTTGCATCCATTCCTTTTGAAACAAATTTTGTTGATGAGGTTCCGTTGGGTGTTACTCTAAATTGAACAAAGGGATAATTTCCTCTTTGAGATAATGTATTTACAGATGAAAGCATAGTTGCTGCTTTTTCCATTGCAGCTCTTAACTCTCTATCTTGTCGCCAATTTGAAAAATTTGGATAAGCAACAGCGGAAATTATTGCTACTATTGTAATAACAACTAGTAACTCTAAAATTGTAAATCCTTTAATGTTCTGATCTTGCTGCACCTGGATCTATTTTCCCTGATTTCGCTAATTCTTCAAGAGATTTTTCCATGGTAATCATTCCATCTCTAACTGCTGTTTGCATTATACTTGGAATTTGGTGAATTTTTGCTTCTCTAATCAAGTTTTGTATAGGTGCGGTACATTTCATTATTTCAAATGCACCAACTCTTCCTGCGCCGTCTCTAGTCTTTAACAATCTTTGGGTCACAACCATTTTAAGAGAAGTTGAAATCTGAGCACGAATTTGTTCTTGTTGTTCAGGAGGAAACACATCTATAATTCTGTTAATTGTACTCGGCGCACCACTCGTGTGCAAAGTTCCAAATACTAAGTGACCAGTTTCTGCTGCCGTTAATGCAAGACTTATTGTTTCAAGATCTCTCATCTCTCCGACAAGGATTACATCAGGGTCTTCTCTTAAAGCTGCTTTTAATGCCGCTGCAAAAGTTTCTGTTTGTTTTCCTACCTCTCTATGAGAGACAATACTTTTATTGTCTTTATGAATAAATTCTACAGGGTCCTCAACTGTGATTATATTTGCAGTTCTTGTTTTATTAATTTCATTTACTATTGCTGCAAGTGTTGTTGATTTACCAGAGCCAGTTGGACCTGTAACTAAAACTAAACCTTTATGAAAATCAACAATGTCATAGAGAGCTTGTGGTAAGTTGAATTGTTCCATATCTGGAATTTTACTTTCAACTCTTCTACAAACACATGCAGGTCCATTAATCGTTTTATAAAAATTCGCTCTAAATCTTAATCCACTAAGGGTAACAGATGTATCAAGTTCATGTGTTTTTTCAAATTTATTTAATTCATGTTCATTACAATTCATTGAGAGCAGATCTTTTAGATCTTGAGCTGTAATCATGACTTCCTGGACTTTTATTATTTCTCCAGTTTGTCTATATGCAAGTGGAGATCCTGCTCTGATATGAAAATCAGAGATTTTTTTATTATCTTTGGCTAGTTGTTCTAACTTTTCAAACATAAAACCCTTTGTACTATAAAATTGACTTGTTTTACCAATTAATTTTTGTAAAAAACCCAGTTTGAATATCAGGTGTTTTTATTCTAGTAAAAGTTGAGTATAAAGTTAAAATTCGTTTATAAAATTTATGAAAAATCCTTTTGCAAATTTATTTAAAAAGAAAAAAAAAGATGATGCAAACGCAGCTCCGGTACCACAAGGAGGAGAAAGCAAAAAAAAAGAAGGATTTTTTAGTAAGCTTCTTAAAAATAGATTAGGTAAACAATCAATTAAAGGTGAGGAAATTTTAGGAGTTGAGCTAACTCCATCCGAGATTAGATTATCGCAAGTTTCGAGCAACAAAGCCAATCAATGGGTTTTAGATAAATTTTATGTTCATAAATTTGAGGGTATTCCAGAAAATGGAACAGTACTTGAAAATCCTGATAAAGTTGCTGATGAATTAAAATTAGCTTTACAAAAATCCAAAATTAACACGACTAACGCTGCAATCGCAATTCCAGTAACTAGCGCAATTATAAGAGTTGTAACTGCACCTTTAATGACTGATGAAGAATTAAAAAAAGCAATAGATACAGACTCACTTTGGGAAAACTTAGTTCAATTAACTGATAATTTAAATGACTACTCTATATTCCATCAAGTAATAAATAGAGACAAAACAGGAAACACAATGGATATCCTTTTTGTAGCATCAAAATTATCAGACATTAATAGCTACACAGACATTATTAAAAAAGGTGGATTAAATGCTGTTATTATAGATGTTAAATGTTTCGCTTTAAAATCTGCTGTTGATCAAATTAATCAAATTGCAGGTTCAATTGAAGACTCTAACTTAACTGCTGTTCTAGAATTTGGTTTAGATGAAAACTATGTAATGATACTTTACGAAAACAATCCAATAATAACTGATATTTTTATTAGATCTCAAGATAGAAAAACACTTCAAGAAAGCAATAATCAAGAAGAGATGGATGCACTTGTTAGAAGATATATGACACAAGTCAAACAAGCAGTTCAAGACTTTGAACAAAAATATGAAAAAAGAATTAGAAATTTAAAAGTTACTTCAAATCTGCAAAATGTTGAAGATTATCTTGGTAGCTTTAGAAAAAATATGGTTAACACCGGATACAATTTATTTGATCCTTTTGATGGAATAAAAATTCCTGCACAATTAGAAAATGATATTAAAATGGATAACCGTTCATACTTTTCAACAGTAATGGGACTTGCATTCAGAAAACTAGATGTTTTTGGTTACTATAAATTTGTTACTGCTGTTAAAAATATTAACCTTTTACCTAATAGAGAAAATATGATTGCTCAAAAAAAAGCAAAAGCTTTTTCAAATTTTGCATTCAAAGGAGTGATAGGAATAGTTTCACTTATTTATGTAGTATTATTTGGTTTATCATTTTGGCAAATTACAGATCTTAATAAAAAAATTGATGGTTATGATGAAATTTTACAAACTCATGAGCTTAAAACTATAGAGAAAAATAAATATGCAAAAGAAATTGGTTTTATGCTTAAGTCACTTGAATTAAGTAAATCAATTAAGTCTAATAAAACTGTAAGCTTTAGAGTGTTAGCACAGATTGCCTCTGCAGTTCCTAAAAGAGTTAAATTTAGCAAAATAGAATATAATGGCTCAGATTTAGTTGTTATTGAAGGAACGGCATTTAGTGATCAAGATATTTTAAAATTAATTAGTAATTTAAATAATAAAAAATTGATCTCACAAGCTTCATTGGCAAGTATGACACTGCCTCAAGGTCAGCAGCAGGGATCACAAACTATGAAGGGCTTTAAAGTAGCCTGTGTATTGGAGCAAGTATAATGGATTTAAAAAACATAACTATGGATGATCTAAAGCAAAAATTAGCTGCTGTAGATAAAAAAACTTTAATCAAATTTGGATCTGGTTTTGGAGCAATAATTTTATTTTTAATAATTTACTATGTAATTTTAAATCCAATGGTTAAAGAAAGAAAAGCTAAATACAATGATAAAATAGTAAAGCAAAATGAAATTTCACAATTTGATAATGAAATAATTACTTTCAAAACAAGAATTAAAAAAATGAAACCTGATTTTGATAAAACTTCAACTCTATTTCATTCAAAAGCAGAAGTTGAAGATCTTTATGAAAGTTTAAGTAAGTATGCTGCTGTAAATGGCTTGGTAATATCAAAAATTGAAAAGAAAAAACCAAAGCCTGTGTTTAAACAAGGAGTTACTCAACAAGCAGAAAATAATATTACAAGGGATATGGTTTCTTATTATCAAATACCTGTAGATTATGAAATCAAAGGGAATTTTTTAGGTTACATAAAGTTTAAAAGAGCGGTTTCTAGGCAAAATAAAATGTTAAATTTTGACAAAGAGACTATAAGTATAGTACAAAACGATTCAACTGGAGCGATAATGGCGCAAGGTGAATTAACAATAGTAGGATTACCAGATGAATTTTTTTAAAATTCTATTCATCATTATATTTTCTTTAATGGCAAATGTTGCTTTTGCAGACAATCATGATCAAAAACAAGAAGTCCTAGATGCTGCAAAAGAAATTGTTAAAGAAATGGAAGAAGATGAAGAAGTTCCATTAAATGATCCATTTGCAGGAAATGAGGGAACTTCATCTTCAGCAAGCATACCGCAAGACGAACAAGATAATGAAATGAGCTTATATAATTTTAAATTAGCAGGGCTTATTTCTGGAAAAGATTATAGTTACATTTCTTTAGTTAATTCTGGTGGAGAAGTTTTAACAATGACTTTAGGTCAATATCTAGGAGAAATACAATTAGTTGACCTGAGATTAACAGAAGCAATATTTAAAAAAGATGATGGTAAATTCATGATTATTGATTTTAATAATCAGGTCCGGGAGTCAGATGACTATTAAAAAAATATTAACATATTTTGGATTATTATTTTTATTAGTTGCATTAAATGCTTGTCAAAACTTGAAAAAATATGACAAGCCTTTCAAACACAACACACCTCTTATTAAAGATAAAGATATTGTAAGTAGTGGACAATCAGAAATCGCAAAAACTTTAGAAATGGGTCCTAAACCAATTGAAGGTGATGCAAAAAAACTTGGAAAAAGAAAAAAAATATCATCTGAAGCACAAAGAAATTACTTAATAATACCGGATGACTATCCACTTTTAAAACAACGGGTAACTCTTAAATTTAAAAACCTAGATTACAAAGAAACTATGAAATTGATGGGTAAAATAGGAGAGATAAATGTTTTAGTTGGAGATGAGGTTGCAGGAGCAATATCTGCTGAATTAATTGATGTCCCATGGGACAAAGCTTTTCAAGCACTTTTAGACATGAAAAACTATGCATCAGATGTTGATGTATCTAGCAACTTAATAAGAGTTCATTCTCCTGAAACGTTAACTGCACAAGAGACTTATAAGTCTGAAAGAGCACAAGCTGTCAAAAAGAAAGTGGAATTAGAAGATAGTGTTGAGCCAATATACTCTGAAATTTTTAGACTTTATTACATAACTCCAGCACAAGCTAAACAAACTATTGATGAGTTGTTTACTTCTACAGCAGGTGACAGTTCATATACACCAATCCAAATTACTGAAGAAAAAACAACTCGATCTATAATAGTAAGAGGAAAAGAAAAAGATTTAGATGTAGTTGATAAAGTTATTAAAGAAATAGATATAAGAACAAAACAAGTTTTAATTGAAGCCTTTATAGTTGAAGCAAATTCTGATTTTGAAAAAGCACTTGGAACAAGACTAGGTGGTTATTATCAAAGAGCTGGTAAAGTTGCTGGTGGATTATCAGGTGGAAGCGCAGGAAGTGCTTTAGGTACAGAACCAGGCGGAGCTGCTAATCTTGGTGATGCAACAGACAGTTTAGCAAACTTTGCAATCACAAATCCAACAAGTGGTATTGGCATATTAAGAAGAACAGGTTCAGGTGTTTTAAAAGCAGAAATTACTGCATTAGAAAGAATGGGAATGGGAAAAACTATTTCTAATCCAAAAGTATTTACTCTAGATAATCAAGTAGCAACCGTTACTCAAGGTGAGGAAATACCTTATGAAGCTCCAGGAGAAGGTGGAGGATCTCAAGTATCTTTTAAAGAAGCAGCTCTTAAATTAGAGGTTACTCCAAGCATTATTGGAGATGGAAATGTTTTGTTAAGTATTCAAGTTAATAACGATACACCAAACAGATCTGTAGCAGGAGACACACCAGCCGTTAATAAAATGGAAATTGTAACAAAATTATTGGTGGCAGATGGTGATATAGTAGTAATTGGTGGAATTAAAAAGAACGTATTATCAAAATCTAAAGATCAAGTTCCAGCTATTGGCAATATGCCTGTAATAGGTAATCTCTTTAAAGGGACTGAAAATTCTGATAACCTAGATGAACTGTTAGTGTTTATAGCACCAAGAATTTTATAATGATAAATATTAGTAGAGAGTCTGAGATTAATTTAATTAATATTCTTATTGATCAGGATATTATTTCAGGGAAAGATTTAGTTGAGATTAAAAAAATATCTGGCGAAGGAGAAAAATCTCAGTTGGATGCAGTATTTGAGTTAAATCTAACTGATGAAGAAAAAATTTTAGATCTTCTAGTAAAAGACCAATCATTAGACGTAGTAGACTTATCGACAGTTGCTGTAACAGATGAATTGAAAGCTGTTCTTCCATCTAATTATATTAATATGAACTTTATAGCTCCTTTCAAAATTGAGGGAAAAGTATTGCACATAGCAATATCTGATATTTCAAAATTAAGTTTAATGAGAAATTTACGAACAATTACAAAAATGGATATAGAACTGCATGCAGCAAAAGTATCTGATATTTCAAACTTCGTAGATAAATTGCTAGCGGACGGGGAGAGAACTATCTCTGATATTAGACAAACTAATGCCGAGAAGACTAAAACATTTGACTATGATGTTGATGATCAAGCAGAAGTTCTAGAAAAACCACCTGAAGAAGACATTGAAGCTATAGAAAACGAGTCTGAAGTAATTAAATTTAGTACAGCAGTTGTAGCGGAAGCAATTAAATCAGGAGTTTCAGATATTCATATTGAACCATATCGATTTACATCAAGAGTTAGGTATAGATTAGACGGAATTTTACAAGAACAAGAACACTTTAAAAAATTTCTTCACTCAAATTATGGAGCTGTAGTTACAAGATTTAAGATTATGGGAAAATTAGACATTGCTGAAAGAAGACTTCCTCAAGATGGAGCGATCCCATTTAAAATTGATGGAAAAGTAGTTGATCTTCGTCTTTCAATTTTACCAACAGCAACAAATGAAAGAATAGTAATGAGGGTTTTAAACAAAGATGCAGGAGACATCAGTTTAGAACAACTTAATTTTGAAGAAAATGATTTGAAAAATTTAAGAAAAGCAATTCATGGAACGCAAGGTTTAGTTCTTGTAACTGGTCCAACTGGATCAGGTAAAACAACAACACTTTATAGTATTCTAAAAGAAGTTTCAAAACCTCACCTTAATATTTTAACAGCAGAAGATCCTGTTGAATATGAATTAGACGGTGTAGGACAAGTTCAAATTAAAGATGATATAGGTTTCAATTTTTCTACCGCACTAAGATCTTTTTTAAGACAAGACCCAGAAATAATTTTAGTTGGAGAGATGAGGGATAAAGAAACAGTTGATATTGGATTAAAGGCTGCTTTAACAGGTCACTTAGTGTTTAGTACACTTCACACAAATGATGCACCAAGCACAATTACAAGATTACAAAACATGGGAACACCTGATTATCTAATTAGTGCAGCTGTCTCACTAGTTTTAGCCCAAAGATTAGCAAGGAAAACTTGTTCAGAATGTAGGGTGCCAGATGATGACATCACACCAAAAGCTCTTGCCGATTTTGGTTTTTCTGTAGAACAAGCTTCAAGAGCAAAAGTTCAAAAAGGCAAAGGATGTTCAAAATGTAAGGATACTGGCTATAAAGGTAGAATGGGTATTTATGAAATATTAAATGTTACAAAACCAATTAAAGAAGCAATTCTAAGAAAAGCAACCACACCAGAATTAAAAGAGATTGCATCAAATGAGGGGTTTAGAACGATGCAAGATATGGGAAGAGAATTAATTCTAACTGGTGACCTGAATTTTAGAGAATTTGATAGGGTACTTTCAGGAGAATAACTGTGTCATCTGAAACATTCACATATAAAGGCATATCTGCAGGAAAATATATTGAAGGTGAAATAGAAGCTATAAATCAAGAAGAAGCTTCTTTTAAACTTAAAGAACAAAAAATAATCATTACTAACTTAATCAAAGTTAAAAAGAAAAAAGCTGAAAAAGAAAAGGGCAAAAAAAGTGGTTTTTCTTTTGGTAAGAAAAAAGTCACTCCTGCGGATGTTATGCTTTTCTCCAAGCAATTTGCAACAATGGTAAAGGCGGGTTTGCCAATTTTAAATGTTTTAACAATGCTTAGAGACCAAATAGAACATCCAACCATGAAAGAGATAATAGAGGATGTTAGAAAAAGTCTTGAAGGTGGTATAACTCTTTCTAAATGTTTTGAGAAATACCCAAAAATATTTGATAATATTTACATAAACTTGATTAAAGCTGGGGAGGCCAGTGGTAAACTTGATGATTTCCTATTAAAATTAGTAGACTCATTAGAAAAAAGAGAGAAAGTTAAAAAGAAAATTAAAAGTGCATTAACTTATCCGGTGGTGATGTTTACTGTTGCAATAACTGTAATGGTGTTCATGTTAATTAAAGTTGTTCCAGTATTTGCTGAAATGTATGAGGGAATGGGTGTTGCATTACCTACCCCAACAGCTGTCATTATGAATGCAAGTAATTTTATGAGAGGCGCTGGTGGACTAACACTCGGAATAGTATCAATAATAGGTTTTGCAATATTTAAATATACAACAACTAAAATTCCTGCAATTAGATATAAGTGGCACCAACGTGTTTTAAAAATGCCAGTTTTTGGCGATATGATTTTAAAATCATTGATTGCTAGAATTGCATTGATAATGGGTAATCTTAGTGCAGCAGGAGTAAACCTTTTAGAAAGTATAGAAATTGCAAAACAAGTAAGTAATAATGATGTTGTTACACAAGCTTTAGAAAATGTAAAAAAAGGAGTTTTTTCAGGAGACACACTTACAAAATTATTTTTAAAAGAACCAGTTTTTCCACCTACCTTCAGTCAGCTAATTTCTGTTGGTGAGCAAACAGGAAATTTAGATGAAATGTTTACTTCAGTATCTTCTTATTATGAAGAGGAATTTGATACAGCTGTAGATAATATGTCTAGTTTGATTGAACCAATAATGATTGTATTTATGGGAACGATGATTGGTGGATTGATGATCGCAATGTATTCACCAATCTTTAATGTTGGTGCAATTATTGGCGGTTAAGAATTTAAATTTTTAGTTAACACTAAATGATTTATCCAAGGCTTCTCACCTTCTTTAAAAACAACAGCGTCCATTATTTGTTGAATAAAAAAAGTTCCTAATCCGCCTGGTTTAATATCATCAATTTTTCTGTGTCTTACATTTTTTTCTTCAACTGGTCTTCCTTTGTCAAAAAAACCAATTTCAAGTTGACCGTTTTCAAGAGAAATTTTAATCTCCATTTTATCATCTGTGTCTTCACCTTGATAAGCATGCTTAACAATGTTTTGTGCTGCTTCTGCTATTGCTAGGACTAACTCATCTTTTAAATCTTGATTAATATTTACTTTTTCGAATACCTCTCTTGAGAATGATCTGACTTCTTTTAAACTTGATGAACTGACGACAAAATCTCTCTGTTCAGTTATAGATTTTATTGCAACATTCATTTATCAGTCTAAATTTAAAATTTGTTCAAGTTTCGCCATCATTATTACTTTGAGAACTGACTTACTAATTTCTTTCAGCACAACTTTCGTTCCAAGTTCAGTTGCTTTTTGGTGACTTTCAATCAAAACCGATATTCCTGAGGAATCCATATATTGAACTTCTTTAAGATTTAAATGAACTTCCTTTTTTGCTTCAATCAAAGGCATAATAATTTCCTTTGCCTTTTCAGTGACATCCATATCTATTTCACCATCTAGATGAACCGTAGATATGTTACCTTCCTCAGTAACTTTATATGACATAATTATTAATATTTATTAAATTTCCTTACTAAATCAACAAAAATGACCCATTTTGATTACAATTGAAGTATAGATATTGCCTTTTAAAAGATATAATTTATATGTATACACATATTTTTATTAATTATAGGATCATTACTTATGAAAAAAAATAATAAAGGATTTACACTTATAGAATTATTGGTCGTTGTAGCAATTATCGGTATTCTTGCAGCGGTAGGAGTTGTTGCATACTCTGGCTACACATCTGGAGCTAAAAAACAAGCAGCTAAATCAAATCATTCAGCAGTTGTTAAATATATAGCAGCTGAATTACAAAAATGTAATTTAGGAGAATCATCAGCTATGGGAGGCAATCTTACTTGCTCAGGTAAAACTAGAAAAACTGTTAAGGACGCTGCAGCAGCAGCATTAGCAGATTTTAAAAACCCATACGATACTTCAAAAAAAGCAGTAAGACCGAATTCTGGTGACACATCAACTAGCTCTGCAAAAGGTGGATATACGAATTTAACTGATAATAGTTCCAGTTCTAACACGATAGACGTTAAAACTTGCTTTACAGAAGATAGCGAATGCGGAACATCAGGTAACGTTTCTGAAAATTCTGTCGTAGTAGAGTAAAAGTTAAATTAGAAAAATTTTTATGACTTCCAAAAGCTCTGGGTTCAGCCTCGTTGAGCTTTTGGCCGTCACAGCAATCGTTGGTATTATAACTGCTGTTGGTATCGTGAGTTATAACGGGTATGTCAGCTCAGCAAAAAAAAGGTCTGCTGAAAATGTTATGCAACAAATATCTTTAGGGCAAACTGAATATTACTCAGATAACGGAATTTATTACAGAAATAGCACTGGCACGTCGTGCAATCCAACAGGTACCACATCAAATGCAATAGAAACTAATTTATTAGGTGGAGCCGATAGTATTACTAGTGATATGGGTTACGAATTATGTGTAGCAAATGATGCAACAAATTATAAAGTTTTTGCAAAAGAAAATGGTGGTAATTGTCAAATTACTATGACGGCTTTAGGTACTTTCGTTAGAACTAATTGCTAAGTATCTAATGAACTATCAAGAAATTTTAGAAAAAGTAAAAGTAGCATTTTCAGGAGGATTACCAAAAAATGTTAAAATCTATTTAACTATAAGTTTAGCCTGGATAATATTGATTGGATATTTAACATGGTGGAATGGATTAAAAAGTCCAATGTTAGATAAAAGCTTCAGATGGGATGAATGGTTTTGGTTTGGGATAGTCCCAGCTGTATCACCTTATATTTTCTATTATATTTGGAAGAAAAAAGAATAATAACCTATTTTGAGCATTAATTACCTATGATGTATACTTTTATATAATAACTTAGAGGAAAAGATGGAGAGTGTTGATCTGGAGTCAGTAAAATCATTTGTTGATACCCTTTGGGTTATAGATTGTGCAATTCTTGTTTTCATTATGCAAGCAGGTTTTATGTGTATGGAAACAGGTCTTTCAAGGCACAAAAATAGCATTAATGTAGCTCTTAAAAACGCTGCTGACTTTGGTCTTGCGGTTGTAATTTTTTGGCTATTTGGTTTTGGATTGATGTTTGGAAAAAGTTTTAATGGCTATTTTGGAACAGATTTATTCTTTTTTAAAACTGATCAGGCTGAATACATGACTTACTTTGTTTTTCAAGCAATGTTTGTTGCAACAGCAGCTACAATTGTTTCAGGAGCTGTTGCTGAAAGAATGAAATTTAATGGTTACTTAATTATAACTATTATAGCAACTGGAATTATATATCCAATTGTTGGTCATTGGGCATGGTCCTCTAGTTATTTAAATAATATTGATGCAACAAGACAACTGCTTGCTGTTACAGGACAAGTTAAAACAACTGGCTGGTTAACAGATATAGGATTTGTAGATTTTGCTGGAAGTACAATCGTACATTCAGTTGGTGGTTGGATTGCTTTATCGGCTGTTTTAATTTTAGGCCCAAGAATTGGAAAATATTCAGATGCAAATAAAGGAAAGTTCACAGGCTCAAGTTTTCCGTTAGCAGTTTTGGGAACCCTAATTTTATGGTTTGGGTGGTTTGGTTTTAATGGTGGAAGTAATGGAGCTATGGATGAAGCTGTTCCATTAATTTTAATTAATACATTTTTAGCTGCTTCATTTGGATTACTAACAGGTCTTGGAATTTCATTTGCATTATTTAAAAAACCAGATCCTTACTATGTAATTCTCGGACCGCTCGCAGGTTTAGTTGCAATAACTGCAGGATGTAATTCGATGACATCAGTGACTTCAATCTTTGTAGGAATTATTGGGGCAGTAGCTGCAATTTTTGTAAATGAATTTTTAAATAAATTTGAAATAGATGATGTTGTTGGAGCAGTACCTGTTCATTTGGCAGCAGGGATTTGGGGTACTATTGCAGTTGGATTATTTAGTGATCTTGAAATACTTGGAACAGGATTAACTAGACTAGAACAAATCAAAGTACAATTTATTGGAATAGTTTCAATTGGTGTATTCTCATTTTTTGGGTCATATATTTTATTAAAAATTTTAAATTATATTTATCCATTAAGAGTAAGCCCGTTACATGAAGAGTTAGGTTTGAATATTGCTGAGCATAATGCAACTTCTGTAGAACATGATTTAATTACAATTTTAGAAAAACAGTCTGAGTCTGGTGACTTAACTATTAGAGGTCCACAAGATCCATTTACTGCAGGAGGTGTGATTGGTCTTTATTATAATAGATTGATGAGCAAACTAGAAACTAGTGAAGCTGAAAAGAAAGTATGGAGAGATAGAATATCAAATGAAGTAAAACTTGCAGTAAAAGTTCAAGAAAACTTTTTACCAAAAAGAAATTTAGAAAATTATCCTGTTCATGGAATTAATATTGCTGCTAGAGAGGTTTCTGGAGATTTCTTCAGCTTTTATCCTCATAATGATAGTGTTTATTTTATTATTGCAGATGTTGCAGGCAAAGGAATTCATGCTGGAATGGTAATGGCAAAAGCATCAACTTTATTTGAGATTATGTCTAGAGATCAAGTGGATCCAGATGAAATGATGTTTCATATGAATAATGATCTGTTCTTAACTAAAACTGGAGGTATGTTTGTTACCAGTATATTGGGAGAATATAATATAAGGACTGATGAATTAAGATGGGTAAATGGAGGTCATCAACCAGCAATTATTAGATCATCATCAGGAAATTATGAACAATTTGAGAGTAATTCACCACCTATGGGCGTAATACTTCAAAAGGATAAATCAGTTTATAAAACTCATAAAGTTAAGTTAGAAAATAACAGGTTTTATGCGTTCACTGATGGTTTATCTGAAAGCTTAAATAGCTCAGGTGAAGAAATAGGAATAGAGGGATCATTAAAAATAATAGAGCAAAATTTTAATACAGATTCTAGCAAACAATTATCAGATATATCAAATAGTGTAATTGATACTGCCGGGGATAACAAGTTAAGTGACGACTTAACCTTAATATCTATAGGCAAATAGCAATCTAAGTAAAATAAACCCGCGATCAAATATCATATATAATAAGTATTTCTTAGAAAATATATTCCTGATGTGGATGAAAAAAATCTGAAAATTGGAATTATTGGTGCTGGAATACAAGGTGTTTGTAATGCTTTGTTTCTACAAAAAAAAGGTTTTCATGTAACACTTTTTGATAGAGAGGAGCCAGGAAGTGCAGCATCATATGGAAATGCTGGTCACTTTTCTCCTTATGCGTCCGTTCCTTTAAACAGACCAGATGTCATAGCAGATGTTCCTTCAATGTTAATCAGTTCAAGAGGGCCTCTTGCTTTAAAATGGAACTATGTACCAAAAATGATTCCTTGGTTTGCTAGATTTATTTTAAATTGTAGGGAAGAAAAAATGATGCATACAGCTAAAAATATGCACCAAATTTTAGATCAATCACTACCAGCATTCGATGAATTATTTGATGAAATTGATTTAGAAGGATTAGTTGAAAATAATGGAATTCTTTATGTATGGACTGATCAAAATATGAAGAGTAGAGAATTAGAAATTCGAATTAGAGATCAGCTTGGAGTAAAACAGCAATTAGTTAATAAAAAAGAAATTCATGATTTAGAACCAAACTTAAAACCATTTTATCATGGTGGTGTATTTTATGATTATGCAAGACATGCAAGAAATCCAAGAAAAATTTTAATAAAATTATTTGAAAATTTTGTTCATAAAGGTGGAAGGTTTTTAAAGTTAAATATTCAAGATATAGATTTTGACGAAGAAAAACCTGTTCTTAGAACAGAATCTCAAAGATTTATCTTTGATAAACTTGTTATTGCATGTGGAGCATTTTCAAAAAGATTAACTGATAAGTTACATGAAAATATTCCTTTAGATACTGAGAGAGGTTATCATGTTCATTTCAAAGATTATGACCATTTAATTTCAAGACCCATTGTTTATGCAAATAGAGGTTTTGGAATGACACCAATGGAACAGGGTTTACGTGTTGTCGGAACTGTAGAATTTGGAGGTTTAGAAAACTCTCCATCTAAATCAAGAATAAAAAACTTGATATTAAATGCAAAGGATATGCTAGATGGTTTACCGGAACATAAAGATGAGTGGCTTGGCTTTAGACCTACATTGCCAGACTTTCTACCAGTTCTAGGGCCTTCAAAAAACTATAAAAATGTTTTTTATTCATTTGGTCATCATCATTTAGGTTGGACGCTTGGTGCAATATCAGGAAAAATCATATCTAAAATGATCTCAAGTGAGAATACTAACTTAGATTTGCAACCATACAGTTCAATAAGGTTTAGTTAAAAGTAATCTTTTATAGTACTCTATTTAATGCTTGAAAATAAAAGTAATATCATCATTGCATCTATTTTGCTTTTTTTAGCAGCTCTGTTTTGGTCAGGAAATTTTATTGTTGGAAAGATTGCAGGCTTAAATGAAATTCCTCCAATTTCATTAAATATATTAAGGTGGTCACTGGCGTTTCTAATTCTATTACCTTTTACATATAAAGAGATGATTGAAAAAAAGGAATTAATTTTTAAAAATATTTATCTCTTATGTTTTTTAGGGATAACGGCGGTAAGTATTTTTAATTCGGCTCTTTTTTATTCTTTGAAAACTACACAAGTAATTACGGGTGTTCTTATGATTTCAACTGTTCCAGTTATGATAATTTTATTTTCTATTATTTTAAAAATAGAAAAAACAAATACCTTTCAAGTTTTAGGAGTTATATTTTCTTTACTAGGTGTATTATTTATAATTTCAAAAGCAGATTTTGAAGTATTTAAAAATTTAGCTTTTGAAAAAGGAGATTTATTTGCATTATTTGCAATGATATCCTGGTCACTTTATTCAGCACTTTTAAAAAAAAAAAATTATGGATTATCACCAATCACATTACTTCAAGTTGTTATTGGGCTCGGAGTAATATTTCTTATTCCAATGTATGCAATTGATTATATTTATATTGGTAATCGAATTACAATTAATACAAATTTCATTCTTGTTTTATCTTATGTTGTTTTGTTGCCTGGCATCATTTCTTTCTTTTTCTGGATAAAAGGTGTTGCTTTAATAGGTGCTAATAGAGCAGGAATTTATTTACATTTAATGCCAATTCTTGCAGCAATTCTTGCAATGATAATATTTGATGAAGTATTGCTATTTTATCATTATATCGGTGGAATATTTATTATTTCAGGGATATTACTTTCAAACAAAAAAAATGCTTAAAGTAGCTATACTCGACGATTATCAAAATATCGCAAAAGATTTTATAGATCTTAAAAAGTTATCTTCAAAATATGAATTTCAGGTATTTAATGATCCATTTGAAAATGAAGATGATGCAATTGAAAAATTAAAAGAATTTGAAGTTCTTTTTATAATGAGAGAGAGAACAAAAATAACAAAAAAACTTATAGAGAGTCTAAAAAAATTAAAATTAATTGCCACTAGTGGAATGAGAAATAAATCGATAAATTTAGATGCAGCTAAAAAAAATAAAGTTGTAGTCACTGGTACTGAAATCAATAGTAACCCAACACCTGAGTTAACTTGGGCACTAATTTTAGGACTTGCTAGAAATTTTAAAACAGAAATAGATAATATGTACCAAGGCTACTGGCAAAGTACTATTGGAGTAGAGCTTAAAGGTAAGATATTAGGTTTACTTGGATTAGGTAGGGTAGGCTCTCAAGTTGCTAAAATTGGTAAAGCTTTTGGTATGCAAATTATGGCTTGGAGTGAAAATTTAAACTTAGATAAATGCAAAGAACTTGATGTTTTGCCGTGCAGCAAGGATGACTTAATCCAAAATTCAGATTTTCTGTCAATTCATGTTCAAGGAGGAGATAGATATAGAGATTGTATTACTATTAAAGAATTTGAGAAAATGAAAAAAACCTCATATTTAGTAAATACATCAAGAGGCGAAATAGTTAATGAAGATGATTTAATTATAGCATTATCAACAAATATTATTGCTGGAGCAGGTTTGGATGTTTATGAAAAAGAACCTTTAGCGGAAAGTCACAAACTCAGATTTGTACAAAACGCTCTTTTGCTTCCTCACATTGGTTACGTAACTGCCGAAAATTATCTAACCTTCTATAATCAAATGATAGAGAATCTTGATAGTTTTGTATCTGGTAAACCAAAAAGGGTCATTGAGTAAATTAAATTAAGACAATTTTTACGGATCTAAATTTTAATTTTTTGTGTATAATTATTTAAATGAGCAAAGAATTCAAAGCTAACCAAAACCAAAAATTAGACAATCAAGAATTAAATGATTGGTTAGATTCTCTAGATGCAGTTGTTGAAAATCATGGTAGAGATGGTGCCAAACTAATTTTAGAAAAACTTGAAAAAAGAGCAAAAGATTTAAGAGTTTTATATTCACCAGTCCCTTATTCACCTTATAGAAATACCATCTCTCAATATGATCAAGGAATTTATCCTGGAGATTTAGCGATTGAAGAAAAAATAACGGCAATTTTAAGATGGAATGCTTTAACCATGGTTATGAAAGCAAATAAAAATTATGGTGGGCTTGGAGGACATATAGCAAGCTATGCATCTTTTGCTGAGGTATTTGAAACGGGATTTAATCATTTTTTTAAAGGTGGTGATGAAGCAGATTTAATTTTTTATCAATCACAGTGTACAACTGGGATATATGCAAGATCTTTTTTAGAGGGAAGATTAACAAAAAATCATCTAGAACATTATAGACAAGAATTAAACGAGCAAGGACTGTCATCATATTGCCATCCATATTTAATGAGAGATTACTGGACATTTACCACATCGTCGATGGGAATAGGTTTAGTTAATGCAATTTACCAAGCTCGTTTCATGAAATATTTAGAGAATAGAAACTTATTAAAAACAAATAAAAGGGTATGGGGTTTATTTGGAGATGGTGAAATGGATGAACCCGAAAGTTTGGCTGGATTATCTATCGCATCAAGAGAAAAGTTAGATAATTTAACTTTTATTATAAATTGTAATCTTCAAAGATTAGATGGACCTGTAAGAGGTAATGGACAAATAATTCAGGAACTGGAAACAATCTTCAAAGCTAATGGATGGAATGTAATTAAAGTTCTATGGGGATCTGAATGGGATAAAATTTTTCAACAAGATAAAGATCATTTGTTATTAAAGCGTTTTGCCAAAACCGTAGATGGAAAATACCAAACATTAGGGGCAAGAGATGGAGAGTATAATCTTAAAAACTTTTTTGCAGAGGATCCTGAAGTTTTAAAATTGGTTTCTTCGCTTAGTAAAGATGAAATTGATAAGCTTAAAAGGGGAGGCCATGATTTTAAAAAACTTTATGCTGCCTTTAATGCTGCTGTTAAAACTAAAGGTAAACCGACAGTTATTTTAGCTAAAACAAAAAAAGGGTATGGAATGGGTAAAGCTGGTGAGTCAAAAATGACTAACCACCAACAAAAAGAATTAAATCTTGATGCATTAAAAGAGTTTAGAGATCGTTTTCAATTAGATATTCCAGATAATAAACTTGAAAATATGGAGTTTTATAAACCAGATGAAAATTCTGAGGAAATAAAATATTTAAAAAAAAGAAGGGAAGCTTTAGGAGGATCTTTACCTAAAAGAAGCTTTAAAGAAGTTGAATTAATTACTCCGAAAATTGAAAAACATTCAAACTTTTTATTCGAAGAAAGTGACAGAGAATATTCAACAACGACTGGACTTGTAAGATCTTTAGGAAACATAATGAGAGATAAAGAGTTTGGAAAAAGAGTTGTTCCAATAGTTGCTGATGAAGCTAGGACTTTTGGAATGGCTAATTTATTTTCACAAATTGGAATATATTCACCAGAAGGTCAGTTATACGAACCTGAGGATGCGACCTCAATTTTAAAGTACCAAGAATCTAAAACAGGACAATTATTAGAGGAAGGAATTAATGAAGCTGGAGCCATATCTTCATGGCTAGCAGCAGCAACTTCTTATAGTAATCATAATTTTCCAATGATGCCTTTTTATATTTTTTATTCCATGTTTGGTTTTCAAAGAATAGGAGATTTGATTTGGGCTGCAGCTGATCAAATGCCAAGAGGATTTTTAATTGGTGCAACAGCTGGACGGACTACTTTGGCTGGAGAAGGATTACAACATCAAGATGGACAAAGTCATATAATTGCTTCAACATTTCCAAATTTAAAATCTTACGATCCTTGTTTTGCAAGTGAGCTAGCTGTTATATTCGATGAAGGAATGAAAAGAATGATGACAGAATGTAAAGATGAATTTTATTACATTACTGTAAATAACGAAAAATACTCACATCCTAAAATTGATATAAAAAATAAAGATGGAATAATAAAAGGTGGCTACCTTTTCAAAGATCAATCAAACGCAAAAATAAACATAAATTTATTAGGATCTGGACCAATTTTTAGAGAATGTATTGAAGCCTCTAAAATACTTAAAGATGAATATGGAATTGGTTCAAGATTATACAGCATAACAAGTTATTCAGAGTTAGAAAAAAATGCTAAATCAGTTTTAAGACAAAACACATTGTCTCCCGCAAATAAAAAACAAAATTATTTGCAGCAGCTAATTTCTAATGACGACCCTATAATTGCCACTTCAGATTATGTAAGAGCATATTCGCAATTAATCTCTAGCCACATAAATAATAAGTTTTTAGCGATGGGTACAGATGGATTTGGAAGAAGTGATACGCGAAAAAATTTAAGAGATTTTTTTGAGGTAGATAGCAAACATATAGTCGTCAGTTCTTTGTATACACTTTATGAAGATAAGAAAGTCCCATTACAAATATTAGAAAAAGCGATTAGTAAATATAATCTCAACAATAACAAAAACAATCCTTGGGAAATATAGTCCCTTCTAATTTTTTATGGAATTACCTGTTGTCAATCATAAAGATTATGAAGCAAAATTAAATGATGACAATAAATTTCCTATAAAAAAATTTGGGGAATTGGCTAGA